>CAYYHT010000034.1:0-21273 GCA_964471355.1 uncultured Enterobacteriaceae bacterium | reverse complement strand
CGCCTCGAGGCCGCCCACAAGCTGGGACGGCCACTTCACAGGAACACCGACGTCGACACTGCTGCCGCCAAAACCCACCAGTCTGGCCTCGCCGCCTACGTTCGGAAGGCTGTCTCGCCCGTAGTAGACCATCGCTGCCAGGTCGGCGAAGGGAGCGGCGACCGAGGCACGGGCCGCAACGGAGTTGAAGCCGAGTCGGTTGTCCGGGACCTCGGTCCGCGTCTCAAACTCGTCGATATCGACATCTCCGCCACCGACATCGGCGAAATCGAACAGGTCCTCAGCGTTGTCGAGGATGTCCAGGTCCGCCGGAATGCGCGCAGGCCGGAACAGCGGCATGTAGGCCAGCTCGAGCGCGGCCTGCCCGCCGTGCAACTTCACACGAGCCGCGGGAATGCCCAGGCGGCGGTCAAAGCGTGTGGGGTCTCGAAGATCGTAGGGGTTGACGATGTCGACGGGGTTGATGCCGTCTGCCACTCCCCATGCAAAGCGCTGCTGGCCAATGCGCACGTCGACGTGGTCCCCCTGTGCTTCGACCCAGGCGCTGTTCAGGTCCAGACTCCAGGGCTGAATGCTGGCGACCTGGTCCGCCTCTGCCACCTCGACGACTCCCGTCCCCTGATGCAGGCGAAACAGCGCGTCGATTTCGAAGCCGACACCTTGGGACGGCTCGCCTCGCACAAAGCCGCCTGCGACACCCAGGTCTTGGAACTCGAGAAAGGGGCAGTCTCCGACGTAGCCGTCACAGGCCAGCACACCCAAGTGGGTGTTCGCGCCGACAATGCCGCCGGACTCGATGTCTGCGGCAAGCGACGCGGTGGTCGCCACGAGCAATGCCAGCGAGGAGGTGATCAGGATCTAGCGCTGCAGCTGGGTGATGGTGAACAGCGAGTCGTCCAGGCCCTTGTCGAACTCAGCCGACGTCACCGTAGCCAGGGTCGTGCGCTTCTTGGGCACATCTTCGACAGTCACAGAGTGCGCCAGCGGGACTCCGTCGACCTCGCGCACATCGTCGAACGTAATGCGACGCATCAGTGAGCCCTCTGCGTCGTAGTGTTCGATCATGCTCGGGAGAAAATCACCCTCACGAATCTTGAGCTCGATGCGCGCTGACGAGGTCTTCACGCCCTCTTGGGGAGTCAGCGTCAGCGCGTTGAGTCCCGCCTCGGCGGGCGACCACTCGGCGGCAAAGCTGGTCCGGGCCAGGTCCTCCATGGCGAAGTCGGTGCCAATAAAGGCATCGCCCCTGGACTCGCCGACGATGCGCCGAGCCCGGTCGTATGCAGGCAGGTACAGATAGATGGTGTCGCCATCTGGCACCAGCATCGCCGTGCCCGCCAGACGAGCCGGCGAATTGAACTGAATCAGCCGCTTGTCATCGCCCTTTTGCCACAGCTCAACAGTGCGCTCGACCGGACGACCCTTCTTGTCGGTCGTCGCCATCGTAATGAGCACGTGAGCATCGGATGCCTGATTGGCAGCCTTGTCGACCTTGGCCAACAGGTCGTCTGCAGGTCCAGCGAGCGCCAGCATCGCGACGAACAAGCACAGCATAGGGGTCTCCGAGGGTGCGAGCGCCTAGGGTGTGGAGGCGGTCATCTGCATGGCCACGGTAACAATTCGGTTGCCCGTTCCAGTCCCACTTGCCGTGGTGAGATTCGCCTCGAGCAGGGATGGCCCCGCTGTGAGCACGGCGACTTCACCGCTGGACCATTGTTCTTTGGTGATCGTTGTAGGCGGGGTGTAGGCGTACAGGTCAAGCGTGGCCTCGACATCATCGCCGGCGACGCCATAGCTGCCCGTGCCGTTGACGGCCTCGAGGTCGACGCGACCGGCTGGAGAGCCGGCGATGCTGAAGATGAGGGAGGCCTCAGTGGCGTCGGTGCTGATGCATGCCGAAGGACGATCTCGGTCGCCGTCGTTGACAGTCGTGTCGGGGTCGAACTCAATAAAGACCGCCAGCCCTTCGACCTGCAGGGTGCTGAACACGAGGGTGGCGGTATCGGTGGCCACGAGACCGCAGGGGCAGCCGTCGCTCTCGGCATCGACGCAGGGCCGGAGCATGTCTGTGTCCGAGTCCTCGCCTCCAGTCACGATTGGATCGATCGGAGGGCAACCCGCCAGCAGCAGCAATGACAAAACGGATGTGAGGCGCAAGGCGGCTCCTGGGTGGTTACTCGACCGCCCCACGGTGCCACGAGGAGTCGGACATGCCAACCCCGTTCTCAATGCGGCTGTCCCAGGCAATCGCGAAGACCGGCGCACCCGCATGCGTTGGTCTTGATCCACACCTCGACCGCCTCCCGGGCGCTCCCCATGCAAACGACCCCGAAGCCACTGCCCAGGCGGTCCGAACGTTCTGTCTGGGTGCAATCGAAGCCGTTGCGGGAATCGTCCCCGCCGTAAAGCCTCAAGTCGCCTTCTTTGAGGCGCTCGGCTGGCGCGGCGCCAAAGTGCTCGAAGAAGTCGTGCGCGAGGCGCGAAGCGCGGGCCTCATCGTTGTGCTCGACTGCAAGCGCGGCGACATCGGCAGCACCGCCCAGGCATACGCCCGCGCCACTCTGGTGCCTGGAGCACCGCTGGAGAGCGACAGTGTGACTCTCTCGCCCTACCTCGGAGCCGAGTCTCTGCAGCCCTTTGTCGCCCAATGCGACGACCATGGCCGCGGCATCTTCGTGCTGGTCCGCACCAGCAACCCAGGGTCTGACGCGTGGCAGGTCGGTCGGCAGACCGCGACAGCCGTTGCCGACCAGCTCGAGGCTTGGAACCTCGAGCGCCTGAGTTCGGACGGTTTTGGCCCTTGTGGCGCTGTTATCGCCGCCAATTTGCCCAAAGAACTGTCAGGGTGGCGCGAACGCATGCCGCATACGTGGTTTTTGATGCCCGGATATGGAGCACAGGGGGCCACTGCACAAGACTTGGCTCCGCTCCTTGCTAATGCTCCAAGCGGTGTGTTGGTGACCTCATCACGTGCTGTGCTCTTCCCCCCACCAGGGCAGGTCGAGACAGACTGGCGCGCGGCAGTTCTAAGACGAGCACGCGCATTTGTGGACGATCTTCGGGGGGTTTGCTAGTTCGGGTGCCAACTGGAGGCTTGACAGCCAAATGCGCGCACTCACCATCGCAACTCTTCTCGCCGCCCTCGTGGGCTGCGGTGCCACTGGCCTCGAGGGCACCCTCCTCGACGAAGCCGGCAACCCCTTCCCCGACGGAGCCACGCTCAAGCTCAAGGCTGTGGGCGAGGTCGGACTGACCTGCCAGCAGTTCGGCGGCCCTGTCGACCCGGCAACGGGCGCGTTCAGCATCGAGAAGGTCTGCACCTCCGAGTCGGCCTACACCATCAAGCTGTCCGACGAGGGCATCTGGCTGGCCGAGATGGGCGAAGTTCCCGTCGGTCACACCGGACCGCTCAACCTCATCGGCTACCGCCACGGTGGCGGCCCCGGCGTTTACCACGCCAAGACGCCCACCGACGTGATCGCCCTGCGCACCGGCGCCGACCTGAAAAAGACCACCAAAGACGGCGCTGCTCTGCAGTACCTCAAGAAAGTCGCCCACATCACGGTCGTCCCAGCCGGCGAGACCATCCTGGTCAACGGCGCTGACAAGGTCGAGAAGATGGCGTTCCATCCCCTGACCTGGACCCCGGGTCCCGTGACGCTCGGCACCGCCGACGCTCCGCTCGAGGTTCCCGAAGGTGCTGGCATCTGGACCGTCGGTCCGGCAGCCGCCGCCGACGCCAGCAAGTTCAAGACGAAAGAGCACGGCGACGTCAAGCTCACCTACATCCCAGGCGATGCCCTGGCAGCAGGCCGCTACGCCTACTTCAGCGAAAAGGACAGCCGTCCCTGGCTGTTCGACTTCGGTGCGGCCCAGGCCGACCCGACCGCAGCCCCCGAATAGGCTGAATCAGTCGTTCGGCGCTGTCTAGCGAAGGCGCCGGAACATCAAGAGCGCCAGTGCCAGCGGGATGAACATCCCACTGCCTGGCGCTTTGCTGCATCCGCAGCCTCTGGCCCCACTGACCGGCTCGTCATTCCACGCGGTGTCCAGGTCGACATCCGAATCGGTATCGGTATCGGTATCGGTGTCCGAGTCGGTGTCCGTGTCCGTGTCCGCATCGCCACCTTCACACGCGTCACCAATGCCATTGCCGTTGGAATCGACCTGGTCGGTGTTCGCCACGGCCTCACAGTTGTCCAGGTCGTCGACGACCGTGTCGTCATCGTCATCGGTCCAGGAGACGACGATGCTCGAGAATCCCGCCTCGTCAGCACCGTTGAAGCCGTCGTAGCCCGCTTCATAGGCGTACAATCCAGTCTGACCGGCGGGCAGCGGATTCGGGTCGGTCGCGCTCAGGTACTCGGTTCCATCAATGAGCAGGCGCAACACTCGGTTGTTCCGCACGACCTGAAAGGTGTTGGTCGCGCTGCCGTTCCAGAAGTTCCCTACCTCGATGTCCGGTCCAGACTCTTCGGCGAGGACAGTCTGGCTGCCATTCTCGATGCGCAGTGCAAACACCGTCGGCTGCGAGTAGCTGCTGTGGGGTGCCAGGTCTTTCGACCAGCCGACGACGTAGTGGGTGTCGTCGCCATTCGAGCTCAGAACCAGGCCGATGGTGTCGTTGTCATCGGTCCGCACGTTGGCAACGACAATCTGCTGTTGCACATCTGGCCCACGAATCAGGAAGTTGTCGATGGCCTGTCCGCTGCCCCAGGTTCCACCGCCATCGTCTCGGTCCGACAGCGCCCAGCCGGCCTGCGCAAACCATCTGTCCTGGGAGTAGCCGCCCATCCACCCGTCGGTCCCGGCCATCTCGGTGTCGCCCGAGACGCTGTCCCGTCGCCAAGCTTCTACGGTCCCGGCGTCGGCAGGGTGGGCTTGCAACACAAGGAAAAGCGAAAGCATGAGGACTCCGGCGGGCGATGTAACCGAATGGACCGCAGGCCCCTGTTGTCACCTGCGCCCTTTAGGAATACTCCCAACAATCGCGAGGTGCCCATGTTCTCGGCTGACCGAATCAAAGACCTGATCGAGGGAAATCTTCCCGATTGCACGGCCATCGTGGTTGACGACGTCAACGACGGCGAGCATTTCAGTGCACAGGTTGTGTCGTCGGCCTTCGACGGCAAACCCTTGGTTCGTCAACATCAGCTGGTCTACGGCGCCCTCGGTGACCACATGAAGAGCGACATTCACGCGCTCGCACTCAAGACCTTCACCTCCGAGAAGTGGCCTCACGGCCGGGAGTAAGACACATGTCCGATACAATTACCCGCATCAAGACCCTCGTCGATGACAACGACGTCGTGCTGTTCATGAAGGGCACACGCTACTTTCCGCAGTGCGGCTTCAGCATGCGCGCGGCCAACATCCTGACCCACCTCGGCGTCAAGTTCGAGACCTTCAATGTGCTCGAAGACCCCGAAGTCCGTCAGGGCATCAAAGAGTTCGCGAACTGGCCGACCATCCCGCAGCTGTACGTCGGACATCAGTTCGTCGGTGGTTCGGACATCATGATGGAGATGTTTGAGAACGGCGACCTAGCCACGATGGTCAAGGACCTGCCGAAGGACGAGGGCGCAGCTCAGAATGGCTAGTGCTCCGCTTCCCGCGGAAGTCGACAGCCTCGGTCCATTGGCCGAAGCCCTCGACGCCTTGACCCACGATCAACGCGTCGAATGGCTCGAGTCCATCCCGATGTCCCAGTACTACACACTGTGGGATCTCGCCGACGGCGTCGGCAGCATCGACGAGGCCTACTTCCTGCACGAAGATGGCCGTGTACGCATCCACGATGGCATGAACACCGTGCCCCCCTTCCGCTACTTTCAGAAGCGGTTTGCTCGGCTTGACGACGGCATCGCAGGGTACAACCACCCGGTTGGCCTGGGGCGTTGGGTGGTCTTCTTTCAGGGATATGGCCCGTTTGTCACGCGCCCCTCTCCAGAGCGCGAGAACGAGGTCTACGTCGACTACACCGTCTCGCCTCCACAGCACACTGATTTTCCAACGGTCCGGCCGATCCGATTCACCCAGTACTTGGTGTACGGAGGAATGATCGATGTGATGCGTCGTGTTGCAGCCGACGTATCCATCGGTTCAACCGAGGTGAAAGGCTTTCCGGTCGGTATCGGCGCCAAGTTCATCCTGATTCGGCAGCCGTAAGTCGTTCAGATGAGTTAGGGGGCCGGATGGCCCTGGAAACGCTTCTACACGCTGTCCGTGACGCTACCCCCGCAAGAGCGTGGGGTGTGGCGGTGAAACTTGCCCGAGACGGTGCGGTGCAAGGCATCTCTGACGATGGCGACGAGATCGCGCTGTCGGTAAAGGCGCCCGGCCGTGCTCTGCCACACGAGGTGTTTCTTTGGCCCGCAGATCCGGATTGGGGGTGCGATTGCGCACTTCCTGGCAAAGCGTGCGTACACGTCGCCGCGGCAGCCATCGCCATGCAGAAGTCACGCAAGTCGGGGGCGACCCTGCCCGAGCCCGACGCTACGTACGTGGTGAAGCTTCGCTACGACTTCACCCGACTGGGCCAAGGACTGGCGCTTCAGCGAACGATTGTGTACGCAGACGGCCGCACAGAGCCCCTGCGCAGCACGTTGGCCGACTCAAAGTTGGTGGTGTGGCGCGGCGATGTGCAAGCCGAGGCACTGCTGGCGATGGCTGCGGTCCATCCGACGGCGACCCTCAAAGGCGAGACCCTTCGCAAGCTCCTGGTCTTCCTCGAGGGCAAAGGCATCGCGACCCTCGACGGCGAAGAGGTGACGCTCTCCCGCGAGGCAGTCAGCTTCGAGGTCCGAGTCAAGGATGACGAAGAGAACTTCAAGGTGGGCTTGTTCCGCCCTTCGGGGATCGACGAATTGTTCCGAGGCGCGGCCCGGCGCGGCAAACACCTGCACCCTACCTCGCATGGTGGACTGACTCCCGAGCAGCGCAAGGTGCTGGTCCGCGGCGTCAGCTACACCCGTGAAGAGGTCGCTCGGTTGGTGGGCGACACGCTGCCCAAGCTCGAGAAGCGGGTCCCTGTCTTCATCGACACCGATCGACTGCCTGGCAAAGGCGAGATCGTGCCCAAGGTCGAAGTCGCCCTCGAAGAGACCGTGGCTGGCCTGCAGATCAAGACGTCGCTGGTCTACGGTGATCCGCCGGTGGCAAGGGTTCAGCGCGGCGTGTTCAAGATCTTGGGCGACGTGGTGCCCGGGCGCGATCTCGCAGCCGAGCGCTCCGCTGCATGGGAATTCGAGCAGCGCATGGGAATCAGCGTCGGCTTTGTCCATGTGCTGCCTCCCGAAAAGGCCGCGATGTTCTTGGCCGAAAAGCTTCCCCTGTTCGAGGGGCCAACCCGGGGCAGGGTCTCGGCATCGCGCTTCGAAGTGGCGACGGTCGCCCTGGTGCCAGGTTTGCTCGTCGAGGCCGCCGCGGACGGCGACTGGCGTCTCGACGTCAGCTTTGAAGGCGAGGGCGGCATGGCCGACCCCATCGCAGTCCTGCGCGCATGGCAGACCGGACGCAGTCTGGTGCCACTCATGGACGGCGGCTACGCGCCGCTGCCGATGGATTGGCTGCAGACCCATGGCCCGATCCTGCGCGAGCTCATCGACGCTCGAGACGCCGACAACAAGTTGGGCAAACACGCGACGGCCTCGCTCATCGAGCTTCTCGAGGTCGACCCCAACAGCGAAGTGCCACCCGATCTGCGCAAGCTCTCGTCCTTCCTCGAAGGCGGCGACGGTCTGCCCGAGGTGCCTCTGCCCGACGGATTCACAGCAACCCTGCGACCGTATCAAGAGGTCGGATACCACTGGCTCTGCTTCCTGCGCGACGTCGAGCTCGGCGGCATCCTGGCCGACGACATGGGGCTCGGAAAGACCGTACAAGGGCTCGCGGCAATCGCAGCAGCAGGCGGACAGTCCCTTGTGGTCGCCCCGACATCCGTCCTGCGCAACTGGGAACGCGAGGCGGCACGCTTCGCCCCTGACATGACGGTCAACGTCTTCCACGGCCCTCATCGCAAGATGGACGACAGCGACCTGGTGCTGACCTCGTTCACCATCTTGCGAATGGACGCGGCCCTCATGGACCGACGCTGGAAGTACGTCATTCTCGACGAGGCCCAAGCCATCAAGAACCCGCAGTCGCAAACCGCCAAGGCCGCGTGCAAGCTCAAGACCGACCACCGCCTCTGCCTGACCGGCACCCCAGTCGAAAACCGGCTCGACGAGCTGTGGAGCCTGTTCCGATTCTTGATGCCAGGCTTCCTCGGCAGCCGTGAGTCCTTCCGCGAGCGCTTCAGTCGCCCGATCGAGAACGGCGACGCCGACGCCCGACTGGCGCTGCGAAAGCGAGTCAAGCCCTATGTCCTGCGCCGGCTCAAGCGGCAGGTGGCCACCGAGTTGCCTCCACTCACAGACATGATCGAGCGATGCCAGCTCGGTGAAGACCAGCGCAAGACCTACGAGGCCGTCAAGATGGCAGCCCGCGACGACGTGCAGCGCGCCATTGGTGAAAAGGGTACGGGCGGCGCCACCATGCACATCCTCGAAGCGCTGCTGCGCATGCGCCAAGCCTGCTGTGACCCAGCCCTGCTGCCTGGCGAACATGCAGCAGGCTCGGCAAAGCTCGACCGACTCGAAGAACTGCTGCTCGACATCGCAGTTGATGGTCACAAGGCGCTGGTATTCAGCCAGTGGACGGGGTTCCTCGACCAAGTCGAGCCGCGTCTGAACGACCTGGGCATCGACTTTGTCCGTCTAGATGGAAGCACCCGCAATCGCCAAGACGTCATCGACAGGTTCCAGTCCGGCGATGGGCCGCCTGTCTTCTTGTTGTCGCTCAAGGCCGGTGGCTTTGGTCTGAACCTCACCGCAGCGGACTATGTCATCCACCTCGACCCTTGGTGGAACCCTGCCGTGCAGCAACAGGCGACCGATCGCGCGCATCGCATCGGCCAGGAAAAGCCCGTGGTCTCTGTCCGCCTCATCGCGGCCAATACCGTCGAAGAGCGCATTCTAGAGCTCCAGGACGCCAAGCGAGACCTCGCAGACGCGGCACTGGGGACAAAGGGCGGCTTCCTACGACGCCTCACCGCCGACGAGATGCGGGCCCTATTCGAATAGCCACAATGGCCACCGGCTTCCGCGCGGGCTTGTAGATCGGTTAGCATGTTGCGTCTTGTCGGAACCCGATCGCCCCGACGCGGTCCCGGCTACACGGGGACTTTGAATGGCACGCAAGAAAAAGAAGACCGAAGAGACTACCTCGGGAATGTCTGGGCAGACCCGAGCCGTCATCTTCGGCGTAGTAGCACTGGTATGCGGCGTGCTGGCGGTCTTCGTCATCTCGATGGCCATCCAGAACTACGAAGCCAAGATCGCAGCAGCACAGGCCCCCGAGGACACCGTCCTCGCAGTCATCGCGGCTCGCGACCTGTACCAGGGCATCGTCATCACCGAAGAAGACCTGCTGCAGATTCCCGTACCGCCGGAATTCCTGCCCGGTGGCACCGAAGAGCTCGTCTACCTGCTGCCAGAACACTTGGTCGGCCGGGTCCCCAAGGAACGCATCTTGGCCAACGAATTCATTCGCGAGGTCCGCTTGGCGGACCCCGAGAATGGCACGGGCCTCAACGCATTGATTCCACGCGGCATGCGCGCCATCTCGATGCAACTCAAAGATGGCGCAGCACTCTCGGGCTTCCTAAACTCCGGCGACTACGTCGACGTGGTGGTCACGATCAAGCCCGACGAGGGTGACAGCAGCGACCAAATCACTGAAACCCGCACCTTGGTGCAGGCCGTGTACGTGCTCGCAGTCAACGACAAGACCGGCAAGACAGAGGGCACGAGCCCCGAGGCCGCCCGCGACGCCAAGAAGAAAAAGAAGAAGACCAAGAAAAAGCGCATCAAGCCTTCGGTCACCCTTGCTGTCACCCCCGAACAGGCCGAGGGTCTTGCTCACGCCAGCCGCCAGGGTGAGATCACCCTGACTCTGCGAAACCAGCAGGACCTGCAGTTCGAAGAGCTCGAAGCCGCAGACACCAGCAAGCTTCTGGGCGAAGAAGCGGAGCCCGAACCCGAAGTCAAAAAGAAGCGTCCGGTCAAGGCCATTGCAGCGCCTGAGCCCGTCGAAGAAGAGCCGGAAGAGCCAGGTCTCATCATCATTCGCGGCAACAAATAGACAGCCCAAGCGGCTGCTGCATTTTCGACCTCAACTCCGCAATCCAATGACCGATTGCGGGGGCTGGAGGTCATCTTGCATGCACTGCCTTGGCTCGAGCAACTTCAGGCGTTTTGCCTCAATCACGCGGTTGTTTCGCACCCGCTGTTGGCCGCCTTCGAGCGAAGCGATGTGACATGGACCCAGGCTCAACGCTTCGGTCTGCTGTACTACCCTCACATCCTGCGCACCAGGCGCTACCAAGCCGCGGCCCTGGCCACTTGCGACGACGAGGCCGCCCAGTTCGCCTTCGCGTCCATCCTGTATGACGAGTACGGGGAAGGCTCTGCAGACCAGTCGCATCCGGCCATCTACCGGCAGTTCTTGCGAGGCCTAGGCATTGAGCCCGATGCCGCAGCCCAGGCACCGATTGTCCCGGAGCTGGCCCAATATATCGACACCCACTTTGCGCTGTGCCGTCACGACGAGCTGACCGCCATTGCTGTCGCCGGCCTAGCCATGGAATGGCCCATTCCGCCGATGTACCGCAAGCTGGTGGCTGGTCTTCGGGGCTTTGACGCGCTCGACGAGTCCGCGATTGAGCTGTTCACCGGGCACATGGAGCTCGACGTGGAGCACGGGGCGATGATGACAGCCGCCATCGCCCCGCTCATTCAGACCACCGACGACCGTCGCCGTGTGGCAGCGGGGGTCGTCGCATCGATGGACGCCCGCCGTCAGATGATGGATGGCCTGTGGACTGCTGTGCAGGCCGCAGAACCGATGCTGGTCAGCGCATAGCTGCCTAGGCCGCCCGAATCAGCATGATCTTGCCCTTGGGGTAGCCAGCGACCTCCAGCTCCAGATCCAGACGTTGCTTGGCGCTTCCGCTTGCCGAGGCGAGATCTGCGGGCAGGCTGTCGTACTTCTCCATGCCGACCATCAACGCACCGTCCGTGGTGGCGACAGCACGTGTCAGCAGGTTGAACACCTCGTTCATGTTTCCATGCAGGTTGTCCGGAATGGAGTTGCTCCGCGCACAGTCCTTGACGACACCTGCCGGAATGAGCGTCAGTGCCGCACCAAGGCCCAATGCCACCTCGATTTCCGCGACAACAAAACCCGCGACTGCGCTGTCGCCCGCTCCATAGCGAGCGACCATGCAGCGGCCAAAGTTCGCCGGAGGAGAAGCCCCGACCTCGCTGGCGATCAGCTCACGCCGGAACGCGCCCTTGAGCATGCTCTGTACGGTGATCTTGTCCAGCGTGGCGCGGGTCGTTGCCTCCAGTCCAGAGGGCGCAGACGTCGCCGCTCCGCCTTCGGCCGGAAAGCCCGCAGACGACAGTGCGTGGCGGAATGACTCGGGAGTGAACGGCTTGCACAGGACGAATGTCGCGCCCAGGGTCTTGGCTGTCGTCCGCATCTCGGGTGTCGCAGCAGACGTCACAACCCCGACCACACCCGAGAATCCGGCCTTTTGCAGCCACTCCAGCAGCTCTTTGCCGCCCCATTTGGGCATATTCCAGTCTGTCAGCACCAAGTGTGGCGGGGCTTCGCGGACCTTCAGAGCGGCTTCGTAGCCATCCGGCGCTTCGACGATCTCGAAGTTCGGGTACCCCGCTTGCTTTAGCGTCCGCTTGACGATCATCCTCATTGCCCGACTGTCATCGGCGATCACAACCCTCATCACTCACCCCCAGCGGCTACGGCCGTTTTCTTTTCGTGAACCGACAGCGAAACGCCCGGTCCACACAGTAGGAAATGCGACGAGAACAGCTTCTCGAGCGCGTGAGGGGGCAGCAGTGTCCCCTCTGTTTGCGAGACGGTCTCGGGGGTAGTCAACGCGTGTCCCCCCGGGAGCGAGCGGATCACCGAGCCTGCAAGCAGATTGGCGACCTCGCCCCAGCAGTCGGCAACGTCCTCCGCTTCGAGCTCGTCCGGTTCCATGCCGAGCATGGCGGCGGCCACCCTGGCGGCCGCATCCTCGGTCGCACAGACGACGACCGCCCCCGTCCATGGCCCCTCAATGCCCACGCTGGAGCGAATGGGGTAGTTCTCGAGGTGGGAGCTAGTCTGCTCGACCCCCAGGCCGAGGAAGTCGGTGAAGACCTCCTCCATGAGGTAGTTCAGAAAGCGACTCGACTCGCTTTCACTGTCAAACGAGGGCTTTCGGAGCTGCTGTATCCACACGGGTGACGTCTCCAGGCATCGGTGTGCCTTCTCCTCGGATCGGGACGTCGAGATGTTGAGGCTGCGCGATCATCGACAGCCGGTTCAGCATTGTGCGCAGACGCTCCAGCCGAACGGGCTTGGTCATGACGCTGCTCATGCCCGCTTCGATGCAGCGGGCCCGGTCTTCGACCAATGCGTGAGCTGTAAGCGCCACAATGGGCTTGTTAAAACCCTGCTGACGCAGCAAGGTCGTCGCCTTGAGGCCATTGAGCCGCGGCATCTCGACGTCCATCAACACCAGCATGTAGCGTTCGGGCATCTCGGCCAGCACCTTCATCGCCGCGACCCCGTCCTCGGCCTCGTCCGCCTCGATGCCTAGCTTCTCGAGCATGGCGATGGCCAGCATGCGATTCATGGCGTTGTCGTCAACCACCAGAATGCGCCTATTTCCACGCTGTGCGGTCGGCGGCAGCGCCTCGGGAATGGTCCCGCTAAAGACCGGCAGCTGCAGGCTGAAGTGGAATGTGCTTCCGCGCAGCAAGCGGCTCTCGACGGCAAGTTCGCCCCCCATGGAGCGGACCAACAGGGCGCTCACAGGCAGCGATAGGCCGGTTCGCCGGGGCGCGTAGCTGCTATCTGTCGATTCCCAGAACGGCTCGAACAGCCGCGCAATCTTGGCCCTGGGGATTCCGAGACCAGAGTCGGCCACCGCGAAGCGGATCTGGCCGTCCTCATTCGCCACCGACACCGTGACCGTCCCCATGCGCGTGCTCTTCACTGCGTTGCTCAATAGCGTGCGCAGGACGTCACGCAGGCTGCGGACATCGGCAAGCACCGCCGCGGCGACGCCTTGCTCGACGACGGCAGACAGCTGAACCTCCCGCATTCCTGCGGTGGGCTGGAATTCGGCGACGATCTCGTCCACAAACCGCTGCAGGACGCAACACTCGGGCTGCAGCTCGATGCCCTCTTGGATCTGAACGTAGCGCTCAACCGATTCAATCAGCTCGAGCACGCCTTCGCCAGCGCCCCGAATGCGAAGCAGCTCCTCGGGACGATTACCCGCATCGGGGCTAGCAAGCAGCAAATCAGCGGTGCCGATGACCCCACTGATTCGGGTTCGGATCGCCAGACTCAGGGCGTTGACCATGCGAGCGGAATTGTTCACGAGATCCCTCCGACCCAGCCTTCGTGGCCGAGCTTTTCCAGGCTGAGCACGAACCCAGCTCGACCATCACCCAACACAAATGCATCCATGAGGTACGAGGGCGCTGGGACCCACTCGTCGATGCCGCACACCAGCACACGCTGTTGGCCGACCACACGGTCCACCCCCAACATCCACGGCCCGGCGCCGGTGTCGATCACCACGCCCATGATCCACTCCGAGACCGCCTGCTGAAGGACCAGGCGCAACACGTCCTCGCCAAGCTTGGCCATGACCGTTCCGTTCGCCAGGTACACAAGTTGCTCCGCCTCGATCCGCGCCACGCTCACCACATCTCGCAGAGGCAGCAGGAAGGTGTGCGACCCGACGTCGACGACCAACCCCTCATGCACCGGCAGTGTCGGCTTGGGCACCTCGAGGATGAAGGTTGCCCCCTGGCCCAGGACCGACTCAATGACGACGCGGCCACCGGCCTCTCTCATCTTGCTGATGACGACGTCCATGCCGACGCCGCGGCCAGAGACATCGTCAATCACCGTCGCGGTCGAAAAGCCAGGCTCGAAGATCAGCAGAAACAGCTCATCGTCGCTCATCTCACGAGCGGCCGCGTCAGTTCGAAGTCCCTTGCTGACGGCCAGACGACGCAGGACCTCGGGATCGAGTCCCTTTCCATCGTCACTCACGGCAACGACCACCAGCTCGTCGGTCTGGCTGACCTCGAGCTGCACGCGGCCGACCTCGGACTTGCCGGCCGCGACGCGGTCTGCAGGCAGCTCGACCCCATGTCCCACGGAGTTTCGCAGCATATGGGTGAGCGGATCCTGGAGCGTGGCCATCACGGAGCGGTCGATCTGGAGATCTGCTCCAATCACCTGCAGATCGACCTGCTTGTCCAGGCGACGAGCCGCATCGCGCAACAGCCTGCGAAGCCGGTCGAGCATGCCCGAGAAGGGCACGCAACGCACCTCGACGACTTGTTCATACAGCTGGTTGATCGCATTGTGCAGGTTCTCGGAGATGTCGCTGAGGGTGCGCTCGTACTCCCAACTCACGGCCCCGTCCTGAGACGCCCGCAAGTGCTGAAGCCGCCTGCTGGACAGGATCAGCTCACCGATCTGACTCATCATCTCGTCTAGATCATCGAGGCCGACGCGCACCGTCTCGCGGTTGTTGCGCTCCTTGGGTTGGGCGGCCTTGCTGGCAGTCGAGTTGGCGCCCTCAGAAGGCTCTGAACTGGCGGCCGCCACCGGTTCGGCATGGTCCACCCGACCAAAAGCCGCCTCGAACATTGTCACTCGAGCCCACGCGGCCGCTGGAAGCGTCGGCTGGGCCTGCATTTGGTCTGCTTCGTCGAACAGCGACAGCACCAGATCGGTCATCTCGAGCAGGAAGTCCAGCTGCTGCCGGTTCACCGACGCCGATTCATCGGACCGCAGGCCATCGAGCGTCGTCTCGATCTTGTGGGCCAGCTTGGTGATGTCGTCCAAACTGGCCATGGCCGACAGACCCTTGACCGTGTGGAACCACCGAAACAACGCGTGCACGTGAACTTGAATGTCCGACCCTTCGTTCAGCTCGGCGATCGTGCAGGCCGCCTGGCTCAGTTGTTCCCGCGACTCCATGACGATCTCTTCGAGGATTTCGGTGTCGATGACGGAACTCAAGGCGCGTTTTCTCCAGAAATGGCCAATCGGAAGACCGACCGATTGACTTGAGGCCTCAAACACCAGCGATGCCGATCCGATGCGTCATCTGCATGGAGGGTCAATGCACACACTGATTGTCGAGGACGAGTTCACCAGCCGTGTGCTGCTCCTTCGATTCCTGGCAGACTTCGGCGCCGTCGATGTAGCAGTAGACGGAATCGAGGCGGTTGTCGCCTTCGAGGCGGCTCTGACCTCAGGTACTCGCTACGACCTGGTGCTGCTGGACATCGGTCTGCCACGCATGGACGGACTCGAGGTGCTGGGCAAGTTCCGCGAGCTCGAGGAAAAGCATCAAGCTCCAAACACCGTGGTGCTCATGACCACGGCAAGGCGCGACGGCAAGACCGTCATGCGCTCCTTCTTCAAAGGCTGCGAGGGGTACCTCTGCAAGCCCATTCACCGAGATGAAGTCGTTGCCAAGCTTGCCGAGCATGGCCTCATCGATCCCACCCTCGCGGAGGCGAAATGACCGCCCAATTCCCACGCCTCGTCGAACTGCAAGAGGTTGTAGGCGACGAGCTGGTCCACACGATGATCGACATGTTCGTCTCGACTGCGCAGTCGGACATTCCCCAGCTGCTCAATGCGATCAAGCAGGGGGACTGTGCGACCGTGCGGACCGACGCTCACCGCATGTTGGGGGGCTGCCGAAATCTCGGTCTCGACCAGCTGGCCGCGGTGTGCCAGCACCTCGAAGACGAGGCCCGCGCAGGTCGCGTCGACCAGACCGCCGGCGCCGCAGTTCAAGCCACCTTCGAATCCACCGTGGCCCAGCTGCGCGAGTGGGCATCGGCCACAGCCTGATGGAGGCAACAATGACCATAAAGGTCGGAATCGGTGGTATCGGGGCGGTGAGGGACGCGCAGGAAGACCTCGTCACCTATGCTCTTGGGTCCTGCGTCGCCGTGATTCTGCACGACTGGAAGACCGGTGTCTGGGGCATGGCTCATGTGGCACTTCCAAAGCCGGCTCGTGACACAAATGGAACCCGAAGCGAACCTGGCTACTACGGCACTGCCGCCGTCGACGCCTTGCTCGCGCTGATGGTGCCCATGGGCGCCGAAATCAGGAACATGCGGGTCGCGTTGATTGGCGGGGCATCCGTGATGCCTGCCCTCGACCGCTTCGACATTGGAAAACGGAATGTGCTGTCGCTGCGTAAAGCGCTGTGGCGGCACGGAATGGCTCCGAACTCGGAAGAGGTCGGTGGCAACACAAGTCGCACAGTGCGTGTGCACGAAGACCGGGTCGAAATCAGTGCACCACAACTTGGTGTCTGGACCCTTCAGGAGGCGCTGTGAGAGAAAAAATTCTGGTGGTGGACGACTCGAGCTTTGCTCGCATGGTGGTCGCGAAGTGCGTGCACATGGCCCGTCGTGACAGCAATGTCGTGCAGGCAGCCGACGGCGCGCAGGCTCTAGACATCCTGAAGAAGGGAGGGGTCGACCTGGTCGTCGCCGACCTGAACATGCCGGTGATGGACGGGCGCGGACTGCTGCGCCGCATCAAGGCCAGTGCGAGCCTCAGCAACACCCCCGTGATCATCGTCAGCAGCCTGGTCAACAGCGAGACCGTCACCGCCCTGATGGGAGCGGGAGCACTGGCCGTACTTCGAAAACCCGTGCGTCCCGCCGACCTCGCTCGTGCGCTCGCAGCCTAGGAGTCTCCAATGCCCGAACAAACTGCCTGGCCCGCCCCACAGCTGGCGGACGTCATTTCAGAAGCGCTTGAGCAGGTCGCATTCGTCGATGTGTTCGAAGAGGCCGCCGCCGGAGAGGCCGTGGCTGGAGCGAGCCAATGCGTCGTCGCTCACATTGAGCTGCACGCGCCATGGAGAGGCACGATGCGCATGTTCATCCCGACGGAAGACGCCATTGCGCTCGCCAGCGATGCCTGGGGAGAAGACGTCGACGAGGAGCAATCCAGGGGATTCCTCGGCGAGCTCGCGAACATTGTCGCCGGGCAACTGCTGGCCCAATCGATCGAGACCGACAGCACCGAGATCGGCTGCCCAGAGGTCGAGAGCAAGGCGGACGCACTCGCAAACCTCGGTGACTGGAAGAAGTTCAACTACGACCTCGAAGGGCTCTCGATGGTGGTGGCGCTCAAGGCAGCCTGAGCCTGAGATCCACTCAAGATCGCCGGTTGGGGTCCGATGGAGCTCCATCGGAGGTTGAATGCTGGCTCTAGACGAAAAGTCGCTCGACATTGGCGAGCTATCGATGAACACGTTGACACGGGAGATCGGCTTGGCCGATCGCCCAAACTGGCTGCTCTCCAAGATGATGAATCTGTTGGAGTCCAAGCGCCAGTCGATGGGATTGGGGTGGTCACGCCCCTGGAACAAGGTCGGGCTCACCGTCTTTCGCACCCATGTCAACGAAGTGACCGACGAGGACTACTACCGCGCGCTGTGGCAGGTCCTCGTTGCCATGCGCCAGGACATCCCGCCTGAATACTGGGCTTTCGTCGAAGAGATCTTCCGAGATCCCAAGCAAATGGGCTTCACCTTCTATCACAACCGCGCCGACGGCGATGCGCAGTACGAAGGGCTCACCATCTCAATTGGAAGGGTCGTGCAGGACGACAAGCGACGGCGTGATCGCCTGGACCTCATTCTCGAGGACAGGCGGGACGCCGACGGTGCAGTGGACGGAATCGTCGACCGAGTGCGCTTGTACATCTGTCCCTGGTCCAGCTACCACACGCGGGACTACCACCTGACGGACACCGCCTGTGCGGACTCGAAGGCCGCGTCCTGTTTGATCGCTCTGCACAAGCTGGCGGTGAGTCGGTACCACGGCTGGAAGATGCTGGAGGATCGCCAGTGGAAGCACTGGTCGGCGCAGTACATCGACTACTTCGGGCATCGAAGCTTTATCCCCGTGGGCAGCTCGTTTACGTGACAAGAACTGCGGCGAGGCTGCGCCGGTAGACCCGGCATGCCTCGGCGCGTTTGCAAAGGATTCAAGGGCGGTTTCGACCGCCCTTTTTTTGTTGGATCTCACCCTTCAGGGAGCGAGCCGGAGTGCCGACCAGATTGCTGGGAGGAATCCGTGCACTCATCTGGCGCACTCGAACACAAGACCCTGTCGCTACTCGGAATCGGATTCCGAATCGCGCCAGCATCGGTACGGGAGCACTTGAGCTTCACGTCCGCCCAGGCCACCGAGCTGCTGACCGCGTTTGCGGCACGGCACCCGGACGCCGAGGCGGCGGTGCTCTCGACCTGCAACCGCACTGAATTCTTGATCGCGGCCCCTGAGGACTCCGGGGCACTCGGCGCCCTGTTGGCATTGGTGCGCATGGCACGGCCGAACGCGCCCATTCATCGCCCAGACTTGCCCCGCTATGAGCTTCTGGAGGACGCCGCGGCCCATCACCTGTTCCGCGTCGCGGCAGGCCTAGATTCGGCCATTTTGGGCGACCTGCAGATTCTGGGGCAGGTCCGAAGCGCCGCCAAGGTCGCGGAAGCCACCGGAACCTTGGGGCCGATTCTGCGCCAGCTCTTTGAACAGGCCACCAAGCTGGGCCGCCACGTGCGGACCCACACGGCCATTTCGAGGGGTGCTGCGAGCGTTGGTTCGGCCATCGCCGACATCGCATCGCGCCGCCTCACCGCCGTCAGCAACCCGCGCATCATCGTGATTGGACTGGGGGACACGGGCAAGGCCACCGCACGAAGCTTGGTCAAGCGCGGGTACCGCAACCTGCTGTTGATCAACCGCACTCAGTCACGGGCCCAGCCGTTGGCAGCAGGCCTTGGCGTCCAAGTCGCGCCGTGGGAGGAGCTGTCGAACGAGCTTGCCAACGCGCACTGTGCGGTGCTTGCCACGGGCGCATCGGAGCCCATCTTGGGCCTCGACCTGCTGCACGCCATCGCCGAGCGGCGCTCCGACGCAGAACTGCTCATCATTGATGCGGGCCTGCCACGCAACGTGGCTCCCGGCGGGCCTTTCCAGCTCATCGACATCGACGACATCCGCAGCTGCCGCGAGGCCGGCTTGGACCAGCGACGGGCAGCCGTCCCGGACGTCGAGCGCATGTGTGCCCAGAGGCGCCGCACTTGGTGCGAGTGGCGCGTGTTGCACCCCGTCGAGACCCTTCTTGCCGACCTGTACTCCACCCTGCCCGGGCACATCGCCTGGGGCACCGAGGAGCTTTGCGGCGACGAGCCCGATGAACGCGTGGAGCGGATCATCCGCCGAACCGTTCGTCGTGCACTGCACGGACATGTAGCCGAACTGCGACGCATGTACGTCGACCAGATTCTCGGGGATGCACGATGAGCATTGACGAAGAAACCAAAGAGATCATCGAGTTCTTCCTCGACGAGGCCCGAGAGGTGCTCGACGCTGCGGAACCGCTGCTCATCCAGCTGGAGACCGAGACGGGTGCCGCGAAGACGGAGTCCCTCAACTCGATCTTCCGCATGTTCCACTCGATGAAGGGAAGCGCCGGCTTCTTGGAGTTCCACTCCATCGAGGGCGTCACCCACTGCGCCGAGAACATCCTTCAGCAGCTGCGTGACGGCGAGCGGGACATCAACTCCGAGCTCGTGGACGTGCTGTGCAAGGCCGTGGACTTCGTCCGGGACATGTTGCCGGTCATTGAAGACACCATGTCCGACAAGGGCTCTGAAGACAAAGCCGCCGCCCTCGTCGAGATCCTGGACGCTGTCTGCAACGGAGAAGATGCCTCCGACAGCGCCGAACAGCCCGAGACCTCTGCCATCGACCTGTTCGAGGACGAGGAGCCAGGTCTGGACGACCTGATCAGCACCGAAATGATCATCGAGTTCTTGATGGACTCGACCGAGCAACTGAATGCTTGCGAGACCGCGCTGCTGAAGCTGGACGCAGAGGCACCTGACGACGTGCTGTTGCAGCAGGCCTTTCGCTGCCTGCACAGCTTCAAGGGCAACACCGGCTACATGGCCTACGGTGACATCGAGCGCTTGTCGCACGTTGCAGAGACGCTGCTGGAGCAACTCTGCTCGGGCGCAAACCTGGCCCTCGATGACAGCTGCTCGGTCCTGCTGACCACGATTGACGCCCTGCGCGCCGCCCTGGATTTGCTGCCCGAAGCCCCCCCAAAGGTCGCCGACCTGGACGGAACAATCGCTGCCCTGCAGGCCGTGACAGCCCCGCCAAGCTTGGCGAACACCGCAATGCCGTCGCTCGCCGACGCCGCAATGCCGTCGCTCGCCGACGCCGCAATGCCGTCGCTCGAGGACGCCGCAATGCCTGCGCTCGACGACATCTCCATGCCTTCCCTCGAACAGGCGCACGCCTCCACGCCATCTCTCGCCGATGCGCCCACGCCATCTCTCGCCGATGCCTCCACGCCCGCACTCGCCGATGCGTCCATGCCCGCACTCGCCGATGCGTCCATGCCCGCACTCGCCGATGCGTCCATGCCATCTCTCGCCGATGCGTCCATGCCCGCACTCGCCGACACATCGGTGCCTTCTCTGGAAGCGCCGGAAGCGACAAGTGCCGAGCCGGTCGCAGCCACGCCCCCCGCCGCCGACGCACCAAAGGTCGAAGCCCCCGTGCCTGCGCCTGCGCCGCCAAAGAAGGCAGCGGAGGCGAAGCCCAAAGCGAAGGCGAAGGCGAAGCCCAAAGCGAAGGCAAAGGCCCCCGCAAAGGCGAAAGCAAAGGCCAAGCCGGCCCCCAAGAAGCCGACGCCCGCAGAAGCCGCACTCGACAAGCAGCTTGCACAGCGACAGGTCAACAGCCAGGCCGTCAAGCCCAGCCGCAAGAAGCACGACACGCTGCGGGTCGACGTCACCAAGCTGGACTCGCTGATGGACCTAGTCGGCGAGCTGATCATCGGCACGACCGCCGTCGTGCACAACCCCGAGATCGCCGATCTGGAGCTGGACACTTTCCACAAGTCAGCCCAGCAGCTCAACCGCATCACACGCAGCCTTCAAGACGTGGCCATGTCCCTGCGCATGACGCCCGTGGAAGGCACCTTTCGCAAGATGATTCGCTTGGTACGAGACGTCGCAAAGAAGCGCGGCAAGCACGTTCGTCTCGAGATCTCCGGTGAAGAGACCGA
>CAYYHT010000033.1:0-21374 GCA_964471355.1 uncultured Enterobacteriaceae bacterium | reverse complement strand
CAAGTCGACCTGCAAGCCGACATCCGAATCGGACCCCTGCCATGAAGTTCGAAGACTACTGGTACATCGTGGCCGAGAGCTCCGAGCTGACGGCTGATGTGGTGCTAAGCCGAGCGGTCCTGGGGGAGTGGCTGGCGGTCGTGCGCGGTGAAGACGGAAAGCCCGTGGCCTTTCGAGATCGCTGCATGCACCGGGCCGGCCGCCTGTCGAAGGGGCGCATGTGCAAGCCAGGGCAGCTGCAGTGCCCGTACCACGGCTGGACCTATGACAGCACCGGCGAGCTGGTCGCTGTGCCCGCCGAGGGCGACAGCTTCCAGAAAAAATCCTCACGCAGGCTCACGGTCTTTCGGACCTGTGAGCAGGAGGGGTACGTCTATGTTCAGCTGTCGGATCGCGACGTGGCCCAGAAAGTGCCCTTTGCCATGCCGAAGTACCAAGCGCCCGGCTGGAAGAGCGTGAGGCTGCAGAACCGCTTCCGCAACAACGTGACGAACTGCGTCGAGAACTTCATCGACGTGCCGCATACGGTGTTCGTCCACCCGGGCATCTTCCGGACGTCCCGGCGGCAGCGAGTCGAGGCCACCGTGAGGCGAACCCGCGGCGAGGTGCATGTCGAGTACCGTGGCGAGACCGACAACCTGGGCTGGTTTAAGCGCTTCCTCAATCCGCGCGGCGGGCAGATCGAGCACAGCGACCACTTCTATGCTCCGAACATCACGTCGGTCTACTACAAGTTCAGTGAGGGCCGTGAGTTTTTCATCACCTCACAGTCCATTCCGTGCGAGCACGACCAGACCCTTGTCTACACCGACCTGTCCTTCAACTACGGCTTCTGGACGCGGTTCGCGGCACCGTTCGTCCGCTGGCAGGGCCAACAGGTCATCGACCAGGACATCGTGGCGCTGAACGACCAGATGGACGTCATCGACAAGTACGGCGACCACTTCGCCAACACGTCTGCCGACATCATCCACGTCTACGTCGAGAGCATTCGCAAGCTGCTAGAAAAGGACGGCGACCCGGAGTCCATGCGGGACAAGAGCCAGGACATCGCCTTCTGGGTCTAGGCATTGTGTACAACGAGGGGCGAGCTTCGGCTCGCCCAGTCGCTAGCGGCGGGTTCCGGTGAAGTCGACCCGGGTGTAGCCGCACGGGCTGTTGTTGTACGAGTTGGATTCGAAGTCCTCTTCATAGAAGCCGGTGAAGGTGTTGTCCGAGGTGAAGTCGAGGGTGATGTCGTAGAACTCGGCGAAGCCCACACAGAAGGCACAGCCCTCGACGCCGATGATGTTGGACACCATGACGTCGGTACTGCTGGTGAAGCTGCCGTCCAGACCAGTCGAAGGCGAGCCGTCGGGGTTGGCCAGGGTCAACACGTTCAGGTCTGGGTGCGCGTGGTCCAAACGGAGGCTGTCGAATGTGTTCGAGAAGCTGCCTAGCAGCCACGTACAGGACGTATTCACTGTCGGCGTGATGTCCCATGTGCCGGTGTAGTCTGCGATGCAGGTACCATCGTCCGGGGTGCCAGAGCAGTCCTCGTCGATGCCGTTGCCGCAGACTTCGTCCTTACCGGGATTGATGTCGGGGTCGCCCTCGTTGCAGTCGCCGCTAACTGTCGCCCAGCCAACTCCGGGGTCGTAGCACAGGCTCACCAGGGTCAAGGCGCCGTAGCCGTCCTCGTCGAGGTCTTCGATGTAGATCGTCGATGGCAGCCCATCGTCTGGAGTGCCGTCGCAGTCGTTGTCGAGGTCGTCGCAGATCTCGGGCTGTCCCGGATAGATCTGGTCGTCGTTGTCTTCGCAGTCGCCCGGCATCTCGGTGTAGCCAAGGGGGGCCGCACATGCGGTCACCTGGGTCGACGTGAGCCCGTAGTCGTCTCCGTCGTTGTCGAAGTAGTACGGGGTCTGGGTGAAGCCGTCATCGGCCCCCCCAGCGCAGTCGTTGTCGACGCCGTCACAGACCTCCTCGGCGTCGGGATTGACGTCGACATCGGCGTCGTCACAGTCCCCTGGCTCGGTCACGTGGTTCGGTGGCGATGCGCAGCCGGTCTGGAAGCCCGTGGTGACTCCGAAGCCATCGTTGTCGCCGTCGAAGTAGTAGGTGTCCTGGGGCAGGCCATCGTCGACGCCGGCGGTGCAGTCGTTGTCCACGTTGTCGCAGACCTCGAGCTCGCCCGGGTTGACGTTGTTGTTCAGGTCGTCGCAATCGCCAGGCAGTGAGCTGTAGCTGGCGGGTTGGGCGCAATCCAGAATCAGCGTGGCCGTGACCCCGTAGCCGTCGTTGTCGCCGTCGAAGTACCAAGGCGTGATGGTCAGGTCTTCGTCCGACAGGCCGTTGCAGTTGTCGTCGATGTTGTTGCAGGCCTCGTCGTTGCCCGGAAAGATGTCGGCGTCGGTGTCGTCGCAGTCGTCGCCGCCCTGGTCAATGCCGACGTGGCCGTCGCCGTCGAGGTCGCCATTGATGACCGTGAACGAGACAGAGGTCGCCAGTTCCTTGTCGAAGGGGTCGGTGGCGGTGACGGACAGCAGATAGTCCCCGGCTGGCAGCGCTCCGAGCGAGAAGTTGGCCTCGCCAAGCCCGTCTGGACTCACCGGTGCATCGGGGGAGCCGGCCGCGACGCCGCCCCAGGCCAGGGTTGTCTCGGTGATGTTGTGGTGGTCGTCCTCCATCAAGGTCTCGACGACGACCGGCAGGCCGGTGGACCACTCGCTGCCCTCGGCGGGACTGATGATGTCGATGCTGGGGGGCAGGTTCTCTTCGATGACGATCTGGACGGAATCGAAGCCCTCTTGGCTGCGCTCATCGATGACTTGGAGGGTGACGGTCTGGTCCCCGGCTTCGAGCGCGTTCAGGGTGACGGCAACGCTGGAGCCGTCTCGCTCGGTGGTGGCTGTGATGGCGCCACCGCGGGTGCTGCTCCAGTTGACGATCAGATCGTCGACCGGGGTCTCGACGTCGCCGATGATTGCTTGAAACCGCACATCGGCGCCTTCGACAAACAGCTCGCCCTCGGTGGGACTGATGAAGGTGGCGGTGGGCTCTTCGTCGTCGTAGCTGACGGTGAGTCCGCCATCGGGGTTGCCACAGGCCGTCAGGGCAACGAGCAGAATCGGAGGGAGCAGGCGCATCGGGGACAGTGTACCGGCACAAGCCTTCCACCGTCAGAAGCACGAGTTCGGGTACCCTGCGCCGGTGACTGTGGCCGTCATCTTTGCCTTGCTCCTGATCGCGAACTTCGCGCGGTCCGGCCTGCCGAGTGTGCGCTCGAAGTCGGGGGCGGACTGGCTGCTCGATGTGGCAGGGCTGACGGTGCAAGGCACCTTTGTTCCTGTCGCTCAGATGACGGTGGTGGCTGTGAGCATCGGCGTGATGTACCCGGGCGCCATCGGCTCGATTCATCTACCCGGTTGGGCTTCGTTTCTGCTGTGCTTTGTCGGTGTGGACTACGCCTACTACTGGAACCACAGGCTTCTGCACAGCCGGCTGCTTTGGCCGGCGCACGTGGTGCACCACACGGTCACCGAGCTGGATGTTCTGGGCACCTCACGCAACACCCTGTGGAGCAGCGCGCTGATTCTCTACCTGTGGGTGAATGGAGCGATGATCTGCCTGCTGTCGGACCCGACGCCCTATGCGATCGGGGTCAGTGCGAGTGCAGCGTTGGATCTGTGGAGGCACTCGAGTCTGCAGCCGCCTGCGCCGCTCGCGCGCGTCTTGGGGTTGGCCCTGATTCTTCCCGATGACCACGCCTGGCATCACAGCGATACCGAGCTGCACGCGAACTATGGAGCCAACCTTCGATGGTGGGACCAGCTGCATGGGACGTGGTACCCGTCTGATGCGCCGCCCCAGACCCTCGGCGTGCAGACCAAGCTATCCCTTGGTCGCAAGCTATTTTGGCCCTTTGAATGACCCTCATCTCTCGCTTGATGGCCGTCTTCCCCGCGTTCACGATGTCGCTGTGGCTCGCGTGCATTCTGTGGTTCGGGGCGGCTCCGGGCCCGATCCCCGTGGTCGCGTTGCTGGCAGCGATCTACCTGTGGCCCCTGGCGTGTTTTCGACTTCACCACCGGGTCTATGGCCTCAAGGAAGGGGCCAGCCATCTGGCGGGGGACGACTACAGCCCGTGGTGGGGGAGCCACCAAATCCAGCTCGTGTACATCGCCTTTCCCAGCATCGAAATGGGGCTGCGCATGGTGCCGGGGCTGTTCTCTTTCTGGTTGCGATTGTGGGGCAGCAAGATCGGCAGCAACGTGTACTGGACGCCGCAGATCGAAGTCGTGGATCGGGGGCTAGTCGAGATTGGCGACAATGTGGTCGTGGGCCACCGCGTGGGGTTCTACAGCCACCTCATCAAGCCGACCAAGAAGAATGTGCTGCTGTACGTCAAGCGCATCAAGATTGGTGATGGGGCGTTCATCGGTGGCTTCACTGGATTCACCCCCGGCGTCGAGATTGCTCCAGGTGCTGTCGTGCCCATGGACACGCGTCTGCAGCCGCGGGAGCGCTACGGCTTCGACGAACCCGAGCCCGAGACCAAGACATGAGCCTGCGGACGCGGGCGGCGATCGCGGCGTTTAAGGCGCTGTCGGCCCCCACAGCGAGCTCGTTCCGCACCGCCCTGACTCGTCCCGCCGCAGCACAACAACAGTTGCTGGTGGAGCTGTGCGATGGCCTCAAACGCACGGACCGGGGGAGGGAACTTGGGGTCACCGGGCCCGGGGACTTCTTCGACAAGGTGCCGATCGTGGGCTGGGAGGAGCTGCAGCCGTGGGCGGATCGGCAGCGCGCCGAAGAGGGGAGAGTGTTGGTGGCCGATCCGGTCGTGGTCTACGAGAAGACCTCGGGCTCGACCGGCGCCAGCAAGTACATCCCCTACACGCGCGCACTTCAGTGGTCGTTCACCCGAATGTTCCTGATCTGGGTCCGGGACATGGCGATGAACGGGCCAAAGTGGCGAACCGCGCGCATGTACTTCTCGATCTCCCCAAATCTCGACACCCCAGAGACGACCAGCAAGGGCGTGTCCGTCGGCCTCGAGGATGACTCGGAGTACCTGCAGGGCTGGGTCGGCACGATGTTCCGTCCCTATTTGGTCATGCCCAAGGTCGGGCATCTGCGAGACCCCAACGAGTGGCGCCGGGCCCTGGCTCGCGAGCTGGCCGGCCAGCGTGATCTCGAGGTCATCTCGGTCTGGAATCCATCGTTCCTGACGGTGCTGCTCGACACCATGGATGAGCTGGGCGTGAAGCCCGTCTGGCCCGAGCTGAAGCTCATCAGCTGCTGGGATGAGGGCCATGCGGCACCTGTGGCCGAACAGCTGCGCCAGCGTTTTCCCGATGTGGTGATTCAGGGAAAGGGTCTGCTTGCCACCGAGGCGCCGCTCACCGTGCCGCTGCTGGGCATTGGCCCGGTGCCGTTGCTGGACGAGGTGTACTTCGAGCTGCTGGACGACGATGGCCGCAGCCACGCTCTGCACGAAGCCGCCGATGGCGCCGAATACAGCTTGGTCATCTCGCAAAAGGCGGGGCTGCTGCGGTACCGAATCGGCGACAGGGTGAGGGTCAGCGGCTGGTGCGGCCCGACGCCCTGCTTGTCCTTTGCGGGCCGAGGCAGCCAGGTCTGTGACCTGGTGGGCGAGAAGCTGAACGCCCGGTTCGTCGGTGCCGCCGTCGACAAGGTCCTGCCGGGCGCCGCCATTCGCACCCTCATTCCGATTCGCGAGCCCGCTGGCTATGTCCTGCTGGTCGATGAAGGTGGGGAGGATCTGGCGGCTGCGCTCGAGAGAGAGCTGCTGGCCGCACATCACTACAAGGTTGCGCGCCTGCTCGAGCAGCTGCAGCCGGTGCGGGTGTGTCACAGGTCCGACGCGGCCGAGCAACTGCTGGCCTTTCATGAACGGCTCGGCATGGCGCGCGGCAACGTCAAGCCGTCTGTGCTGCTGACTCGGCCGGCCGATGATGAGCTTCGACGGGTCCTGTCGACGCCGCTGCCTTAAGGACTGAACCGGAGGTCAAATGTCCGTTCGTTTCGCTGTGGTCGCCGCAATGCTCTTGGCCACGCCGATGGCCCAGGCAAAGAAGGTCAGCTTTGGCACCGTGCCAGCCACCGTCGGCCAGCACTATGTGCTCGAAGAGGCCATGCACATGGAGCTCAAGATGGTCGTCTCGATGGAGGGCAAGACCCTCAAAGAGGGCGACGTCTCGATGGAGGGGGTCAAGAACCTCACGTTTGATGTCACCGCTATCGACGGCGACGGGAACCCGAGCGAGCTGCGAGTGGTCTTCACCGAACATGCAGATCACGGAACGATGATGGGCCAGCAAAGCTCGGACGTGAAGCCCGTCAGCGGAAAGACCTACCTGGTCACCGAGTCCGCCGCGACGACCGAAGAGGGGGCAGCGCCTCCAGCCGAAGAAATTGGGCTGGCCGGCCGCAGCTGGGACATCTTTCACGAGCTTCGGCCGCATATCGAGGGCGCGTACAAGCCCGGAAAGTCCTACGACGCCAGCGTCATTCACGGCCTGCTTCCCTCACAGAATGACGACTTCACTGACGTGAGCGGCACCGTGGTCTTCCAGGGCGTCGAGCAAGGCATTGGTGTGTTTGAAGTGGTGCTGGTCGCATCGGGCCAGAAAGAGGCGAATGGCCCGCGAATCCAGATCGATATCGTGGGCACCGCGTCGTACGACGTGACCACCGGTCAGCTGCAGTCGATGAACCTCGGCGGTCCGCTCAAGATGGAAGGGCAGGAGGGGCCGGACTCGCCTCTCATCAGCGGCACGGGTCAGTTCGGCATTTCGCGGAAGGTGACTGGTCCGTGAGCCGGTGTGCTGCCGCCGTATTGCTGCTGCTGCCGCTCATCGCCGGTTGCCCAAAGAACCGTCCGCCGCCCGCCATCACCGATGCGAGTGAGATCGATCTCGACGTGCTCGATCGGTGGATGGCCGAGCTGATTCCCATTGTCGAAGAGGCCGCGGGTCGCACCTTTGACCCGATTCCGCCCGCACGCATGGGAACGTCGTCCGAGCTCGAGCGCATCTTGGAGTCCGAGGCCCGCCTGATTCTCAAGCGCATGTACAAGAACTCGCCGGACTACGTCATCGACAAGATGGCTGAGCAGAGCCGAGGGGCCGCCCCGAGTGTGGTGGGCAAGTACGGGATCGAGACCAAGGCGCTGTACCTGTCGCCCGACTCGATAGCCGGGGTTGTGCGCCACACCGGGCTGCAGCCAAATCAGACCGAGGCCGCGGCAAAGCTCGTTCTGGCTCACGAGCTCACTCACGCCCTGCAGGATCAGCAGGCGGACCTGCTGCCGTCCTTTGGCCGACAGCGCGACAACGACGCGCTCGAGGCTTTCAGCGCTGTGACCGAGGGCCATGCCAACTTCGTCGAGCAGCGGGTCGCCGAAGCGCTTGGCTATGAGCAAGTGCGTGACCGCCTCGATGCTAGCCAAGGCTGGGATGATGAGGACGGACCCGAGAGCCCGGGGGCGTTCCCGATCTGGTTCCGGTACGGCCTCGGCAAGCACTTTGTGCAGCACCACTTCGACGAGGGCGGCCACGACCGGGTGTGGGAGCTGCTGTCCAAGCCACCCGCCACCACCACCATGCTGTTCCGACCCGAGACCTATGCGCCCTACTTTGAGGTGCCTGTCGACTACGATCCCGTGCTCGAGGACATCGAAGAGGAGTTGACCGCAGGGGCCTGGTCCACGGTGCTCAGCGTCTTGGGTGAGCGCGACCTGCGCGCCGAGGGCATGCAATATGACCAAGAACGGCTCGACGAGGTGCTGGCCCATCTGAGCTTCGGATATGGCCTGCAGGCCTACCGCGACGACCGACAGGCCGTCGTCCGCATTCTGGACTTCGACGACGCACAGTGGTCCGAGGCCTATCTGCAGCTGGTCATGGACCACGTCGAGGCCATGAAGGACGAGCCGACAGGAGGTCTGGGTTTGGTGCTGACCGCCGAGCCCTGGACCCGCATCGAGGGAGTGCGAGCCGTCGAACATGTCGCCGGAATCGGAGGCGGCGTCTCGATGGAGCAGCGCGCAGTGTGGGTGCCGCTGGGCAAGCGCTTGGTCATCGTTCAGGTGCGCGGCTTTCGACCTGGCCGGCGCATGGAATCGGCTGTCAGGCAGGTACTGGAGCGGCTTCCTCAGGACTAGCCGGCTCTTCGTCTGGGGCCTCTTCGGACTTGGCCTCGCGCTCGTCTGGAATCGGACCGAAGTGCTTGTAGGGGTCGGTGAACCAGGCCTTGAGCACCTTGGACATGACAGCGGCGTGGCTGCCATCCATGATGCGGTGGTCGAATGTGGCGCAGACCTTCATGGTTCGCACGACCTTGATCTCATCGGTCTCGGGGTCGACCGCAGCCTCCTTTTGAACGGCACAGGTGGCGAGCAGCAGGGGCACTTTCGAATACGGCACCAAGGGGACATAGGCCTCTTCTAGGCCAAGAGAGCCGACGTTGGTCACCATCACCGAGCCAAAGGGGTCCTTGGGCAGACCGGTGTACTTGGGGTCGAGATTGAGCGTGAAGGCGAGGAAGCCCACGGCGTCGAGCACCCAGTTGAGCAGGAAGGGGGGAATGCGCTTGAACATGCTGCGCGTGCCTTCAAGCTGCTTGTCCTTCTTGCTTCGCACCTTGTCGACGGTCTGCTTGAACTCGTCCACAATCTCGAGCAACGGCTTGGTGTTGGCGTGGTGAATGGTGGCGCCAGACAGGTCGATTTCGCCGGTCTCATCGTCCTTTAGGGCGACCTGAAAGAAGACGGCAATGTCGGACCGCAGATAGATGCGGTTGTAGCGCAGCACGGCATTCGCGTCGGGCATCTTCTCGAGCACACCCGCCACGGCCTTGGCCATCATGTGGGTCACGGTGATGCGGCGTCCGGTCTTCTCGCGGAACTCGGCCATGTAGCGAAGTGTCTCGTCCATTGGCAGCTTCATAGCGCCGTAAACCGAGGGGTCGTAGGTCGTACGCCACGTCCCGATGGCAATCAGGCGGAACGATGAGAGCTTCTCCTTTCGGACCAAGTCGAGATTGGGCATTAGGCCCTCCGTGCAGCGCGAATGCTACCATCACGCGCCTGGAGGATTGTCGATGAGGTTCACAGCGCCACTCGCCGTTGTTTCGGTGCTCATGGCGTTTGCTTGCGGTGGCCCCGTCGTGGACACCGGCAAGCCGTTCGACCTGAAGGTTCAGACCGACCCGGTGGCTCCCGCAGATGGGGCGTTGGTCGGTGAACTTCCTCCAGACCCCACGCTCTCAACGGCTGCCGTTCCCTCCAAGACCGAAGTCGAGACCGAAGTAGCCGAAGTCGCCGTCGAGGTTGCCACCGTCGAGGGAGGCACCGAGGCCGTCGGGGCTGCCACCGATGCTGTGGCCGATGCCGAGACCGACGTCAAGACCGCCGCGACAGGTGGCAGCAGCACATCCGATGGCGATGGAGGACGCAACCTCGACCGCGGCGGTTCGGCTGGGACGGACGAAACAGCTGCCTCGGATGGCAGCACCACGATGGACCGCGGGGGCTCGGGAACTGCCGATGCCGGAACGGCCGACGAGGCCAGCCCGCCCGCAGATGAGGCCGACGCAGAGCCGGTGTTTACTGGACCCGGCCAGCTGCTGATCTTGGTCAACGGCGGCGTCATGGTGTCCATCGACGGTCGTCCCATGCAGTTCGTGGCGATGGAGGGCGGCTACCTGGCGGCTCGCGTGAGTGCGGGGCGCCACAAAGTCATCATCAAGAATATGATGGGCAATGTCGTGCTCGAACGGAACGTGCAGATTCCCGCAGGTCAGCGTCTGAAGATGCGCTACGCCAAAAAGGAACTCAGCCGACTCGGCATCGTCAACAAGCGCTGACTATTTGTCGACGGCCACGACTCCTGGCCATTCCCAGCCGATGGCGATGTCCAGCTGGTGCAGCCCATCTTCGACCTTGAAGAAGGCCATGCGAGTCTGGCCCTGTTTGCGCCCGAGCTCAGCCCCGTCGATGCGTTCCTTTGCCAGGTTGTAGCCCTTTGAGGCGCCCAACAGCGGATGGGACTGCAGGTGTGGCTGGGTGACCGACAAGCGGATTCGGGCACAGGCGATCTGCTCCCCAACCAGATCGGCGAGCTGTGCCTCGGTGGTGTTCCATTCCCACAATGGCTTGAGCAGCTTCTTGAGCTCTTTGCGGGCCTCGGCTGAGCGCTGGTAGGCGAGGGCGGTCTCGTTGACCGCGAGCAGCTCCTGGGCGGCCTTGCGCTTCTCCCAGGCCTTGGAGTGGGCGTCCCGGGCTGCCTGGTCGGGAACGGGATCGGCGTTGATGAGCGGCAGCGCCATCTTCATGTACTTGTCGACATAGGTCAGCTCGCACAAGATGCTGGAGCGCAGCAGGTCGACCGACGGCTGCGCGCCCTTGTGGCCATCGTGCGCTGTCGCCGTTGTAGCAAAGCAGGTGAGCAGGAGCAGGAGTGCGGTGCGCATCAGGGAACCTCGCGGATGACATCGGCCAGGGGAGGGCGCTGAGGCGCCTTGCTGGGGCGGACTGGGTGACCGATCCAGATGAACCCTACAATCTCTTCGGTATTCCCGTCGATGCCTAGCAATGCGTAGGTCTTGTCATGCCGGGTAATGCCGCCTGTCCCCCACTTGGTGCTGATGCCCTCGGACCACAGCGACAAGGTCATGTTCTGGATGGCGCACGCCACGGCTCCGTAGTCCTCGCGGCTTCGAAATCCGTCTTCCGAACGCATCTGACTAACCACCACCAATTCCGCTGGATTGCCGAGCTTGGCGCGCAGTTTCTTGACCATCTCGGGGGGCAGCTGGCGCTTGGCGCTCTTGAGGGCGATGCCGATCTCAATCAGCTGCGCCCGGGCCTTTGGCCCCACTTTGGTGAAGCGCCAGGGCCAAGTCAGCTTGTGGTTTGGCGCCCAATGTGCGGCGGCAAGTGACCGGTCGACGGCTCCGTCGGGGATGGGCGCTGCGGCAAACTCGTGCACCGTACGACGGGTCGCGATGAGCTCTTCGATTTGCATCGGGCCTCCTGTCCCGGGTTGTACCCCCGTTGTCCCCGTTTGTCAGTGACGGTATCGCCGCTGATGGATGCCGGTGTCTGACAGGTCGAAGCGTGCGGAGATGGGACACAGGAGTTCAAATGCTTTTATTCGCCTTGTTGACACCGTTGGCCTTGGCCGGAGACGACGCCCACGTGCAGCTGCAAGCTGGCCCTGTTCTGCAGGCTGACCAGTTCAACCTCGGTGCTTCGGCCCGTTTTGTTCGCAAGAAGGACAGCTACATCGGTCTTGAGGGTCGCGCGAGCCCAGAGGGTCAGTGGACTGGACGAGCGGGTGCCGGCGTCGACTTGCTGGGCAACAGTGCCCTGGACCTAAAGGTTGGCCTGTTTGTAGGTGGAACTGGATCGGGACAGACGGGCCACGCCGAGACGGTGTACGGCACCGAGCTTGCGGCGGGAATGAGCCTGGGTCGGCTCTATGGCCAGTACCGTCTGCTGGCGGGACTGGGAGAGGGCCAGCTTGCCGAGTTGCACACCGAGAACGAGCTGACTCTCGGCATCCGGGTCAAGGACGAGGTGCGCCTGTACGGCCAATTCCTGACGCTGAACCCGGGCCTGGACCACACCGAGACAGCCATGGCCCTGGGACTGCAGTTCAGAATCTAGCGAGCGCTACGAAGCGAAGCGCGCCTGGGCGGCGTCCAGCGCAGACAAGGCCTCAAGCAAGACCTCGGAGCCTGCGCCAGGCATGCTCGAGCGGGTCGAGAGCACTCGCTTCCACGCCTTGGTGCCGGGCTGACCTGCAAACAGGTTCAGCATATGGCGCGTGATGCGACTGAGTTTGCCGACGCGCTCGACGTGCTGGTCCACGTACCCAATCATCTTGTGCACGACCTGGCGGCGGTCGGTGCTGACGGCTTGTTCCGCGCCAAAGAAGCGCTCATCGACGTCGGCAAAGAGCCAAGGGTTGTCATAGGCGGCGCGGCCGATCATGACCGCATCGACGTGGCGAAGCTGCTCTGCCGTGTCGGTGAGGGTCTTGATGCCGCCGTTGATCTCGATTTGCAGGTGGCTGTGGTCGGCTTTGAGTTGGTGAACCCAGTCGTAGCGGAGTGGTGGCACATTGCGGTTCTCTTTCGGAGACAGGCCGTTCAGCCATGCCTTGCGGGCGTGCACACTCAGCCGATCGGCGCCGGCCTCCGAGACGATGCGCACGAACTCGACCAGCTCGGCGTAGCTGTCCTTGTCGTCGAAGCCTGTGCGGTGCTTGACCGTCACGGGAATGGACACCACGGCTTTCATCGCGCGAACAGCCTCGGCGACGACCTCGGGGCGTCCCATGAGGCTGACACCAAAGGCGCCTGCTTTGACCCGAGCGCTGGGGCAGCCGACGTTCAGGTTGAGCTCGTCGTAGCCATACTGCTCTGCGATCCGGGCGCACTCGGCCAGAAAGGCCGGATCGTCGCCGCCCAGCTGCAGCACCAGGGGGTGCTCATCCGGATCGAAGCCGATCAGGTAGTCCCGGTCGCCATGGATGATGGCGTGACACACCACCATCTCGGTGTACAGCAGTGTCCTGCGCGTGATCTGCCGCATGAACCAGCGATAGTGCCGGTCGGTGCGGTCCATCATGGGGGCGATGCTGACGGGGTAGGTCGGAGCCATGCCGACTTCTAACGGTCAGCGCTTGCCTGCTGCCACCAACAGCACGATGCCACCTACGGCCAAGCCGAGTGAGCCATGCGAGCCGATGAGGTGCAGCGGGTTGACCCCAGCGCAGTAGAGCTGCTGAATGGCCATGCCTGCGAGCCCACCCGAACCTGCTGCGGCAGCGAGTCTGTAGTGCGCGGGGCCATCGGCCCTCATGAACAACATGACCGACGTGCTGGTTCCGACTGTGGCCAGCAGTCCCCGTCCGAAGCAGCGGAAGTGGGGAGTCCAGCCCGCTTCAGCGGGAATGAGCATGCCGGGCCACCATCCGGGAAGCGAGGCAAATAGCATCGGCAGCGCCAGGGCAAAGATGGCCATGCCCCAGGCCATACCTGGCTCTATGGCCTGTTTGTGCATGCCGCGCAGGGCCAAACCCGCCGAGCCTGCGCACACGGCCGCCAAGATCATGATGCTGGCCACGAACCGGGTCAGGTCGGCACCGCTCAGGTCGTTTCGCAGGCCCTGGATGGCAATGGCAATCGCGCCGATGACGAGCATCAGCCCGAGCGCAGCCGCGGTCCGGGTGGCTGTAGGCAACGCGCGAAGTGTCTCCCGAGGCGAGGGCGGCTTGTCCACGGTCTGGGCCGCGATGCTCGCGAACAGCGCATCGACATCACCCGGATCAGACGCGAGCTGCTCGCGGTCATCGTTGAGGATGGGAGGTGGCTGGTCTTCTGGGGTCATCGCTGTGATCTATGCCGGGTTTGGAATTTGGTTTCTTCGATCAACTGAGGTCGTCCTCGCCGAGGATGTCTCGAAGGACCTTGTAGGCGCGGTGCGCCCTGACTTTTACGGCCGAGTGCGACGCTCCGACCATCTCGGAGATCTCGCGGAAGGTCCAGCCTTCGTACCAGTGCAGCAGCACGACTTCTCGCTGGGAATCACTCAGCTCGGCCATGGCTCGTCGAACGGTGCGCTGTTGGGCGGTGCTGGCGTCCGGCGCCACGCTGGGTTCGGGGTGCTTCTCGACGTCGTACTGCGTCTCGGGCTTGCGGTATCTCCTGCGAAACAGCTCGCGACGCACGTTGATGGCAATTGTGTACAGCCAGGGCTTGACCTTTGCGTCGATGCGGAAATCTTTGCGGGCGCGGTGGAAGTGGAGGAACGTCTGCTGCACAAGGTCATTGGCGACAGTCCGGTCGTTTACAGACCGCATGAAGAAGCCGGTGAGGCGGGGCGCATAGCGCCGAAACAACGCTTCAAAGGCGCCTCGGTCGTCCGACTGGACGTACCGCCGCATCAGCTGCTCGTCGGTCTCCTCATTCACGGCGGCAGCGTAGCACCCAATCTATGGTTACGGGCCCGCCCATGAACGCGATCGACCGGTCTGAACTCCTACGGCGCCACCTTGGCGAGCGCATTCTTGTGCTCGACGGCGCCACCGGAACCATGATTCAACAGTACGAGCTCACCGATGCGGACTACCGCGGTGAGCGATTTGCCGGCCATCCGGCAGATCAAAAGGGCAACAACGATCTGCTGTGTTTGACGCAGCCGCAGATCATCCGAGCCATCCACGATGCGTACCTCGACGCCGGGGCTGACATCGTCGAGACCAACACCTTCAACGCGAACTCGGTGTCGATGGACGACTTCGAGACGGGCGAGTTTGCCTACGAAGTGAACGTGCGAGCGGCCCAGATTGCGCGCGAAGCCTGCGAAGGCAAGAGCACGGCGGCGAAGCCCAGGTTTGTTGCCGGCGTGCTTGGGCCGACAAGCAAGTCCACGACCATCTCTCCGGACGTCAACGACCCCGGTCACCGCAACGCCAGCTTCGACAGCCTGGTGGCCGTCTATACCGAGGCCCTGCGCGGGCTGCTCGACGGCGGTGCCGACATCATCCTCATCGAGACGGTCTTCGACACGCTCAATGCCAAGGCGGCGATCTACGCGGTCAAGACATGGTTTGCCGACCACGACATCGACCTGCCCATCATGATCTCGGGCACCATCACCGATGCTTCGGGACGCACCCTTACGGGGCAGCTGACCGAGGCGTTCTGGTACTCGATGATGCATGCCCGCCCCATCTCCATTGGGCTGAACTGCGCGCTCGGCGCCGACGAGCTGCGTCCCTACGTGCAAGAGCTGTCCAAGCGGGCCGACACTCACATCAGCGCTCATCCGAACGCGGGCCTGCCGAATGAATTCGGTGGCTATGACGAGACCCCTGAGCAAATGGCCACGGTCATCGGCGAGTGGGCCCGTGCTGGCTACGTGAACATCGTGGGCGGCTGCTGCGGCACTGGCCCGGCGCACATTCGCGCGATCTCGGCCGCGGTCGAGGGAGTGACCCCGCGGGTCATTCCCGAGCTTGCTCCGCGAACACGTCTTTCGGGTCTAGAGCCCGTTCGAATCGGTCCGGACAGCTTGTTCGTCAACATCGGTGAGCGCACGAATGTGACGGGCTCACGGCGATTTGCACGGCTGATTCTCGAGGGTGACTACGAGGCCGCCCTCTCGGTGGCGCGTCAGCAGGTGGCCAATGGTGCCCAGCTGATCGACATCAACATGGACGAGGGGCTGCTCGAGAGTGAGCACGCGATGGAGACCTTCCTGAAGCTGGTCGCCGGCGAGCCCGACATCTCCAAGGTGCCGATTGTCATCGACTCCTCAAAATGGAGTGTCATCGAAGCCGGGCTCAAGTGCGCCCAAGGCAAGTGCGTGGTCAACTCCATCAGCCTCAAAGAGGGTGAGGAGCAGTTCCTCGAGCACGCCAGGCAGGTCTTGCGCTACGGCGCCGCCACCATCGTGATGGCCTTTGATGAGCAAGGTCAGGCCGATACGCTCGAGCGCAAGGTCGAGATCTGCGAGCGCGCCTACAAGCTGCTGGTCAACGAGGTCGGATTCGTTCCGACCGACATCATCTTCGACCCAAATGTGTTCGCGGTTGCCACCGGAATCGAAGAGCACAACGGCTACGGTGTTGCTTTCATCGAAGCGTGTCGCGAAATCAAGAAGAAGTGCCCCGGTGCCAAGATCAGCGGCGGCATCAGCAATTTCTCCTTCTCATTCCGCGGCAACAATGCCGTGCGCGAGGCCATGCACTCGGTCTTCCTGTTCCACGCCATCGAAGCCGGCTTGGACATGGGCATCGTCAACCCGGGCCAGCTCGTCATCTACGACGACATCGAGCCGGAGTTGCGCGAGCGCGTCGAGGATGTGACCCTCAACCGACGAGCAGACGCCACCGAGCGCCTGCTCGAGGTGGCCGACGGGGCGAAAGGCGCCAAGAAAGCACGCAAACAGGACCTGTCCTGGCGTGAACAGTCGGTGAACGAGCGGCTGAGCTACGCCTTGGTCAACGGCATCACCGAGTACATCGTCGACGATACCGAGCTGGCGCGTCAGGCAGCCGAACGGCCTCTGCACGTGATCGAGGGGCCGTTGATGGACGGCATGAACACGGTCGGAGATCTGTTTGGCGCCGGAAAGATGTTTCTGCCGCAGGTGGTCAAGTCGGCCCGGGTGATGAAGAAGGCCGTTGCCCACTTGCTGCCCTTCATGAAGGACGAGGCCGAGGGCAGCACCAGCGCAGGCAAGGTGCTCATGGCGACCGTCAAGGGCGACGTGCACGACATCGGCAAGAACATCGTCGGTGTGGTCTTGGGCTGCAACAACTACGAGATCATCGACCTGGGCGTCATGGTTCCGCCGCAGACCATCCTCAAGCGCGCCATCGAAGAGAATGTGGACGTGATCGGTCTGTCCGGGCTCATCACTCCCTCCCTCGACGAGATGGTGCACCTCGGCAAAGAGATGACCCGACAGGGCTTCGAGATTCCGCTGCTGATTGGCGGTGCGACGACATCGATCGCTCACACGGCCCTCAAGATCGAGCCTCAGTACGAACACGGCGTCATCCACGTCAAAGACGCCTCACGGGCAGTCGGTGTTGTGCAGCGCTTGGTGAGCACAGGTCGCGACGAGCTCCTAAAAGAGACCCGCGAAAAGTACGCGGTCGTGCGTGAGCAGCGCAAGGGACGGGCGGACCGCAAGCGTTCAGTCGATCTGGCGACGGCACAGGCAAACGGTCCACAGTTTGACTGGAGCCAGTACGCCCCCACCACTCCGGCAAATGTCGGAGTGCACGAGCTGTCAGATTACCCCTTGGCCGAGCTGGTCGAGCGCATTGACTGGACTCCTTTCTTTCATGCCTGGGAACTGAAAGGCGGCGTCTATCCAGGAATTTTTGACCACCCCAAAGTCGGTGAGCAGGCCCGCAGCCTGTTCGAAGATGCCAACGCCATGCTGCGTCGCATCGTCGAAGAGAAGCTGTTCACGGCCAGGGGCGTCTACGGATTCTGGCCTGCCAACAGTGTCGGTGACGATGTCGAGGTCTACGGGTCCGACGGTCAGGAGCTCATCGGCCGCTTCCACATGCTGCGCCAGCAAAACGAGAAGCCGCCTGGTCGCCCGAATCGTTCCCTGGCCGACTGGATTGCGCCGAAGTCGACCGGCGTAGCCGACTGGATTGGAGGCTTTGCGGTCACGACTGGCCATGGCGTCGCCGAGCTGGTGGCCGAATACGAAGCCGACCACGATGACTACAGCGCAATCTTGGCCAAGGCGCTTGCCGACCGGCTTGCCGAGGCCTTCGCTGAGCGCCTGCACGAGCGCGTGCGTCGTGAGTTCTGGGGCTACGACCCCGAGGAGTCCCTCGACAACGCCGAGCTGATTGGCGAGAAGTACCGCGGGATTCGACCGGCACCGGGGTACCCCGCGTCGCCAGATCACACTGAAAAGACCGAGCTGTTCCGACTGCTCTCGGCCACGGACCACACCGGCATTGCACTCACCGAGAGCTTGGCTATGTTCCCTGCAGCTTCGGTCAGCGGCCTGTACATCGCACATCCCGAGAGCCGCTACTTCGGCATCGGCGTCGTACAAAAGGACCAAGTGGTCAACTACGCAGCTCGAAAGGGAATGGACCTCGCCACGGTCGAGCGCTGGCTTGGACCGAGCCTCGGCTACGACGCCGACTGATCGATTTCATCGCTTGTAAGCGCGCAATTTGAAGGATTTCGCGACTTTGTTGTCTACACAAGACAACGGAGGCCCGATGAATCGACCAATTGTGCTGGTGATTGATGGCGACGATGAGATTCTCGAAGCGCTTGAAGTCGTGCTCGAACACGCCTTCCGGGTCGTCCCTGCACAGACCGCGGGCGAGGCGCTTGGCATGGTCGCCGTGGGCCTTGACCCGGACGCGATTTTGTCGAGCGTCTATCTGAACCGCATGGACGCTCTTGCTCTGCAGGCGGAGTTGCCCGAGTTCATGCGTTCACGCCTGGTGGTGCTGGCTGGCGTGCCGGTGCGAGGCGCCACTGCGGCAGCAATTTCCAGCGCAGGAATGCCGCTGGTCCATCGGCCCAAGGAACTGAACCTGCTGGAGCCAATCTTGTTGGCCAAGGTGGCAGCGCGTCGCCAGAATGCAGAGCGCGCCGCCTGATTAGAGCACCGAACAGGTAAACGGTGCGAGGCCCCTGAGGCAGGCCTGAGTCCAGGGCGGCGAGCAGCGCGTTCGCGAGGCGGGAGCGTGCTTCAGCACGTGACCGACGAGAGACGTCGTCGTGGACCAAGACCGCCCAGGGAGGCGAAGCTGCGCTTTACCTGATCGGTGCTTTAGTCGGCCGATGAAAAACTCGCTCCGCTAGTTGGCGTTCACGCGGCGGAACGGATGCAGGAAGCTGGCCAGGTTGGGCGCGTTCCGGGTCTGAATCCACAGCTTGCCTTGGCCATGGAACTCGCACACCAGGCCCTCGGCGGACAGGAAGAAGCTCTTCAGGCCGCCGAGCTTGCGAATGTTGTACGTCAGGGAGTCCTCGAACGCGACGATGTGGGTGGTGTCGACGATGTAGGAGCCGTTGACCTCGACCTCGTCGATGGCGCCGTATGAGGTGATCCACAGCTTTCCGACACCCTGTGCCTGCAGCATGATCAAGCCCTCGCCGCTGAAGAAGCCCTTGGCTCCCTGCCAGCTGGCGGACAGCTCGACTTCCGGGGTGCATGCGCAGTAGCCGCCGCTCTGCACCATGACCTTGGTGCCACCGGTGCCGACGTCGATCTCGCGCATGTCACCTGGGGTCGACGGCGCGATGTCGATGCGCTGTGCCTCGCCGGTGCTGGTGTAGGTGTTGAGGAACACGCTCTCGCCGCCGACCATGCGCTTGAGGCCGCCGAACAGGCCGCCCTTCATGTTGGTCTCCATCTTGAGCGCGGGGTCCATGCCCATCATGGCGCCGGACTCGGTGACGATGGATTCGCCGTCGTCGAGCCAGACGTGCAGCGATGCGTAGTCGGGTTGGTTGCGAATTTCGGTCTTCATGGGTCTACCCTCGCATCGGGAGAAGTGGGCCGATCGCTTCACCGAAGCCCTGTGCATTGCGCGTCTGAATCCAGAGGGTTCCGGTGCCCGAGAAGGTGCAGACGAGCCCCTCTCCACCGAGGAAGAAGGACTTCCAGCCACCGCCAAACTTCGTGACCTTGAAGTCGAGGGTGTCCTCGAAGGCCACGATGTGGCCGGTGTCGACGATGAACTTGCCGTCCATCTCGATCTTCTTGATGCCGCCGAAGCTGTTGAAGGCGATCGGGCCGCTGCCGCTCGCCTTGAGCATGATGAGGCCCTCGCCCCCGAAGAAGCTCTTTCCGCCGCCCCACTTCGCATCGACTTCGACGCCGTCGCTGCAGCAGATGTACGCGGAGGACTGCAGGATGAGCTTGGTGTCGCTCTCATCAAGCACGTAGGTGTCGATGTCCCCTTGCAGAGTGGGGGCGAACACGACATTGCCGGCCTGGCCTTCGGCGTTGTAGTGGTTCTGGAAGAAGGATTCGCCGGCGACCATCCGCTTGAGGCCGCTCATGAGCCCGCCGAGCAGGCCCTCATCTTTCTTTTTCGCTGCCTGGGTTGTCATCTTGACGTGGCTGTCCATGCTGATCATGGCGCCGGCTTCAGCGATGCAGGTCTCGCCTGCCTCTAGTTTTGCTGTGACCATCGCGTAGGCGGGCCGGTGCGTGACTTCGAATTCCATCGTGAGTGCTCCTGCCTAGACTTATGGGAAGAAGGGGGTGATCCAGCGCACAAGTGCGCCGACATCGCGGGTTTGCATCCATACCGTGCCCTTGCCGGAGAACTGGATGACGGCGCCTTCGCCGGAGAGCATCGTGGACTTCCATCCGCCGACGCGCTTGAGCTTGTACTTGAGGTCTCCCTCCCACGCGACGACGTGGCCGTTGTCGACGTTGTATTTGCCGTCGATTTCGACCTTTTCAATGGCGCCGTAGCTGTTGATCAGCAGATCGCCAGTGCCGGTGCACTTGAGGAAGAACGCGCCTTCGCCGCCCAGAAGCATCGAGAACCCGCCCCAGATGAGGCCGACCTTTACCTTCTTGGATGAGGCGAGGTACGAGCCTGCCTGGACAATCAGCTTCTTGCCCTTGACCATCTCGACGGGGATGACGTCGCCGACCCAGGCCGGGGAGACCATCACCTGCTGGCCGTCTTCTTTGGCCTTGAAGTGGTTGACGAAGACAGACTCGCCAGCCAGGAACTTGCGAGCAATCGCGAAGATCACCGCCTGAATCCACTCAATGCCACCGCCGCCGGCGCCACTGACTTGGCTGTCAACATTCATATTATGGCTCATAGCGGCCATGGCACCAGATTCGACGACCAGCGTTTCACCCTTGTCAAGGGTGACAACCGCCATGCCATACGAGGGCGCGGAATCGATTTCGATCTGCAACAGATCCTCCGTAAACGGCGGGGTTCTACCACAACCGAGCGGCGAGTTGTCTGCTGTCGACCGACTGTTTGCTAGACGTCGAAGAGGATGCCCGTGACGTTGTCGGTGCTGCCGCCCTTGAACGCCGCCCGGAACAGGCCCTGCAAGGCTACTCGACGGTCATCTTGCTCGTGCATCAGCTTCGCGATCTCGTCGTCTTCGATGGCGCCCCACATTCCATCGGAGCACAGCAGTACCCTGTCGCCGGGCTTGAGTTCGAAGGCCTTGCAGTCGGCGTCGAGATCGTTCTTGTGCGCGCCGACGGTCACCGTCACCACGTTCTTGCGCGGGTGATTGCGGGCCTCTTCAGGGGTGATTTGGCCGTCTTCGAGCAAGTCTTGTACGAGCGTGTGGTCCGTGGTGAGTCGGCGCAGATCGCCCTTGCGGGACAAATAGGCGCGGCAGTCACCGGCGTGGCCCACGACCAGCAGCTTCTTGTCGACGAGCACCGCCGCCAGCAGGGTGGTGCCCATCTGTTTTTTGCGGGTCTTGGCCTCGGCGTGCACGGCATCGTTTGCCTGCATCATGGCGCTTCCCATGGTCTTGACCAGGCTCTTGGCGTCGACCTTGCCGCCTGCAATGCCGGTGATGAGGCGTTCGGTCACGGTGTGTGCGGCGACCTCTGATGCGACCTCTCCGGCGGCGTGTCCTCCCATTCCATCGGCCACCACAAAGACCGAGACCTTGGGGGTGAGCAGTCGCCAGCTCCAGGTGTCCTCGTTGTTGGTCCGCACGACGCCGACATCGGTCATGGCGTGCGCATCGGGCTCGTAGCCCCATTCTTGGCCACTGCGCAGGATCTTCTCGGCGGCGTTCACGATCTCGAGAGGGGTTGGGTGGGTGCCCCCCATCAGCGCGCGGCAGAACGA
>CAYYHT010000032.1:0-21642 GCA_964471355.1 uncultured Enterobacteriaceae bacterium | reverse complement strand
CTCGAAGCGACGTCTAGGGAGTGGGCACCGTGCTCTTCTCGTGCCTTTCACAGCACGCTCCGTTCGAGGCCGCAGACCCGGCCGCATTGACCTATCTGCCGATTGTGAGTCTTCCTCCTCCGCTTTCCGCGTACACCGATCATCTTCCCGCGCGACTCGAGCGCATCGTCATGGCACTGCTGTCGCGCAACCCAAAGCGTCGTCCAACCTTGGACAACATCAGTGCAGCGCTGGACAAGGCCATCGGAACCGCCGTCGACTCGCCTATCGTAGGCATGTACGAAGAGCGTGAAGAGCTGCGGAGAGCACTCGTTGGCGCCTGCGACCACGAATGCCGAGTGGTCGTCGTGTACGGCCCGGTCGGATGCGGCCGACGCACCCTGATCAATGAAGCCCTGCTAGGGGCCCGGCGCGAGGGCCTTCGGGTGGCGGCATACAACTCCAAGCCGTCGGTCGTGTTGGCTGCCTCTAAAAAGGGGGGACCACCCCTAGCGACGGCATGGAACGCATCATCCACCTCGATCAATGGCATGTTGGCCCTCGATGCTGCGCACGCCCCCGGGCTCTTCCTGATCCGCTCCAAGCAGCCCATCGCCAGGCTCGCGAAGTTCGTGCACGTCACCCCGAGCGCACTCGACAGCAACGACATCACGCGGCTGCTCACCTTTCGCGACGGCACCGTGCCCGAGCCGGACCGCGCCGATGCCATCCGCGCGCAGACCGGCGGCCTGCCGAGTGCGGTCCATGTCCTGTTCGCTTCCAAAACGGGCGACGCGGAGCAGGCATTGCCCGAGATCAGCAAACGAATCCTCGCCCATCTGCGCGAGCACGGCGAGACCGCCGTCGAAGACGTCGCGACGGCCTTTAAGATGGGTGAACTGTCGCTGCTGGACCACTGCGAAGTGCTGTTCTCGTGCGGGCTCGTCGAATCGAACTCCGCGGGCACTGACTTGCGAGCCCCCTAAACGACCGCGCTGATCTATCCTCGCGTCGGAGCACACCAATGGCCGAGCTGCCCCCGACGGGCCTGTTCACCCCACGTCCCCGCCAAGTCGTCGTCCGCGACATGCTGCAGCGCGCCCGAAAGCGCCTGGAGCCGATGCCCGACGACGAGCTGACCGACCTGTTGCAGGACGCCCTGTACAGCGAACGAAAGCGACTCGAGCGGGCGAGCTCAAAACCGGGCGAAAAGGAGCGCCTCGAAGTGTTGGCGCGCGCCTTGCTTCGCGGTGACCGACCCGCACGCGTCGATGCCGGCATCGACATGGTCCGGTATTGGTCTGACGAGGTCCACGGGCACTTCAACAAGCGCGTGTACCGATTCGCGACCCGCATGCTTCCCCGCGTGCTGACCGCTCTGTTGTCGCGACGCACCGCCAACATCAGCCGCTGGGACCTGTCGCCAAACCGACGGCTGAAGACCACCGGCAACCTCGAGCTGCTGCAGAACCTGGCCCACGAGGGCACCTTGGTCCTGGTGCCGACCCATATATCCAACCTGGACAGCCCACTGATCGGCCTTGCGCTGCACTTGGCAGGGCTTCCGCCCTTTGTCTATGGGGCAGGACTCAATCTGTTCACCAATCCGGTGATGGGCTACTTCATGGGCCGGCTGGGCGCCTACACTGTGGACCGCACCAAAAAGGCACAGCTCTATAAGGACGTGCTCAAGGACTACTCAGTCCGCTGCATGACCACCAAGCACCACTCGCTCTTCTTTCCCGGCGGTACGCGGTCCCGCAGCGGCATGATCGAGACCAAGCTCAAGAAGGGCTTGATGGGGACTGCCATCCACGCGTGGCAAGAGATGCTGCAAGACGGACGCGCAGACAGTGAGATCTACTTTGTTCCCCTCACCCTGACCTTTCAGCTGGTGCTCGAGGCGAACACCCTGATCGGCGACCACCTCGAAGAGGCCGGACGGCAGCGGTACATCATCACCGACGACGAATCGACCGACGCGCGACGTATGGCGCAGTTCGGCCGTCGCATTCTGGACCTCGACTCGGCCGCAGTGGCTCACTTTGGCGACCCCATCGACGTGCTCGGCCATGCGGTGTCGGCCGACCCCATCGAGCGAAAAGCACAGGCCGCAAAGCGCCGAGGCTACGTCTGTGACCGCCACGGGAAAGTGGAGTGGGACCCGCAGAGGGACCGCATCTATACGAGTCGGCTCGCAAAGAGCATCGCCACGGCCTTCCCCAAGGGACACCACATGATGTCCAACCACCTCGCCGCCTTTGTGGCCTGGAGGGCGCTCGAGGACGCCGTGGGGACCCGCGATCCCTTCCGCCTGGTGCGTGCGGGCACGGTGCATCGCCGCCTGAACCGCACGGCCCTGCTCGAACGGCTGGCCAAGGCGCTCAAGCAGGTCAAGGCTGGCGCCGAGCGCGGCGACTACATCAGCAATTTGCCGGACAACGCCGAGGAAGTGCTGGGACAGGCACTCGAACGCTTCACTCGGTACCACCGGACGCGCGCCCTGGCGCCGCGAGGCTCAGACATCGTCATCGAAGACGCCAAGCTCTGCCTGTACTACCGAAACCGCATCGTGCATGCGGGCCTGGAGATCTGAATGTCGAAGGCAGAACCACTGCGAGTGGGCATCCTGGGTGGTGGCCACTGGGGCCAAGCCCTGGCCCGTCTGGCACTCGCCGCCGGCAACGAGCCGCTCATCGCTTACCGCGACAAGAAGGACAAGCCCCCACACATCCTTAAGTCGACCAAAGATGCACCCGAGGTCAGCAAGTCCTGTGAGCTCATCATTGTGGCGACCAGCGCCTCGGCCGTGCGAAACGCCATTCGACTGGCCAAGCCCGGACCAAACAACCGGGTCGTGGTCGCCGGTCGAGGCATCGAGCCCGACAGCGGCAAGTGGCTCTCGCAAGTGGTCTCTGAGGAGTGCGACACACTGCGCCTCGGAGCTCTGGCCGGACCCGCACCGGCGGCCGAGATTCTAAACGGTGGCTTGTGCGCCGGCGTGATCTCCAGCCACTTCGAAGAGGTCCGCAGCCTGACCACCCGAGCCTTGCACTCCTCTCGGTTCCGCGTCTATGAATCGGACGACCTGACCGGCACGCAGCTGGCCAGCGCGATTGTCCCTGTGCTGGCAACCCTGGTCGGCCTGGCCACCACCCTCGGCGGCAGCGGTGTTGGCTTGCACGCCATGGTGCTGTCGCGCGGCATCGCCGAGGCCGGACGACTTGCGGGAGCCATCGGCGGCAGACCGGACACCATGGCCGGACTCGCGGGCATCGGGGACTTGGTCGCGGTGCACGGCAAATCCGGCTCCCACTACTTCGACGCCGGGGTTCAGCTGGCCAAGGGCAAGCGCAAGAAGGGGCCGACTGAGGTGGCACGCACCCTGGTTCGTCTGGCAAAGGAAGCCCATGTAGAGCTTCCCCTGACCGAGGGCCTCGTCGCGATCTACGACGGACTCGACCCGCTCGATGCCGTCAGCGCCCTGATGGGCCGCGAGGCCATGCCCGAGCGCTGGTGACGCCGGGTCAGCCGCCGGTGCAGTAGTCCTGATGTCCTGCGGCGGACATGCACAGCTGGAGCGCGTTGGTGGTGTCCTTGCCCGCCTCGTGGGCGTAGTCGTACCACTCCCTCGCCTCGTTCTTGGTCTTGCCCTGCCACTTGTCGGAAGCGACACGGTCCGCGTCGTCGTGGTTGGTGTTGTAGCGCTCGGACGCGGCCTTCCACAGCATGTTCGCGGCCCGACTGCGCATCTTGTGCAGCGAGTACACCCGCTTGCTGTAGATCGACGGCGGCCAGCGCGTCTTGTTGTCCATCGCCACCCCGGACCAGCGCAGAACCTCACTGGCGCGAGCCGGACCCTTCTTGCCCAAGAACGCCGCATAGCTGTACGCGATGTCCGGATCGGACTGATCGATGTCCTTTAGGTGCCTCTTGACGAGCTTCTCCCACGAACGCTTGTCGGTACGCCACGCATTCTGAATCATCAAGATGCTCATGTTGCGCTTGGTGGTCTGCGATGGCTCGGTGACCATCGCCGCTTCGAGGCAGGCGATGTTGTCGTCGCCCAGTGACCCCATCATCGCGGGAACCTCGAGTCGAATCAGGTCTGAGCAATCCACGATGACCGCCACCTTTTCGGGAATGATCGGATCGATGACTTCAATCACGTCGACGACCTCGATGACCTCGGTGTGCTCGGCGACGACTTTGGTCTCCTTGTCGGGCTCGACCTGCTCGACCTCGGCTAGCTCCGGTTCGACATCGGTCCCTGGCTCCGGCAATTCCGGCTGGGCGTCGACGTGCTCGACCTCGGCCTCGACCGCTTCAAGGGGCTTGACCTCGACCATCGCCACGGCATCGTCGGACTCTTCTTGGCGCTTTTCGTAGCCAGACAGCTCGCCAAACGGGTCGAAAGAGCTGGTGGCGGACAGGTCATCCCACGCCAGGCGGTCTGTGGAGCGGCGCAGCGCCCCCTCGACGCCGGGCTTGAGATCGGAGTTGAGCTGGTTCCCGTCAGACAGACAGGCGCTCCATCCATCCACACAGGGGAAGACGGGGAAGGCCGACTCGAAGTCGGACCAAGACGCCGCGGACGAGATCGTCGGCAGCAACAGGCAAAGCAGGACACATGACCGCATCATCAGGGCCTCCGGATACGCGAGAGGTCCGACCACCGGGGGCCAGGACCAAGGGTTGTGGTTGCGTGATTACCGACCGCGGGGTCGACAGAAGGTTCCGAGTCCGTGTGACGCCGTGTACGATTCCGGAGGGACCCGTGTGGAACAGGCTCATTGACGGATGTCAGCAACTTGCGGTCTTGGGGCTGCTAGGAGCCCTGTTGCCCGGCTGTCTCAAGGACGTCGAGACCGAGTTTCCCGATGGCATGGGACCACTCGATGCGGTCAACCTTGCGACCTTCCCCAGCGACGATGCCGAGACGATGTCCACGACCGGCGAGGCCACCGAAGACTGGGTCTCGGTGCACGGCCGAGGCTATGTGCACGCACCGATCACCGCCGTGTGGGCCGCCCTGCAGGATTCAGCCGTCGATACGGACCGCCGTCGAGTCGACGAATGGCTGGCCGAAGACCTCGCCGACGACAATGTGGACCGCTCCTACGTGATCCATACGACGGTCAAAGAGCTGATCTCGGTGGACTATGACCTCACTTGGCGCCACAGCGTCGTTGAGGGCACGGCAACCGAGCCCGAGGTGGTGGCGATTCGATGGCAGAAGACGTTTGGTGCGGCCATCATCGAGGTGATCGAGGGCTCCATCACCCTGCGCAATGCAGGCGATGAGCTCGTCGAGATCGAGGTCATCGAGCACCTAGGGGCTCCCAATCAGAACGCCGAGGACATTGAGCTGTTCATCGTCGACCTGCATGCAGATGCCGTCGCCTTCAGCAAAGACCTGCCCCTGCCGGAGTTCGAATGAGCGCTGATGAAGACATCTCGGTGTCGTACAAGGACGGCTTCAAACAGAGCCGCGGGCGGCTGTGGATGCTGACCGGGGTCGTCATCATTGTCGGCGCCGTCGTCGCGTGGACAAATACCGCGCTGGAGGCGGCAGGCGACAACAGCATGTTCTATGCATCGAGGCGGGTGCTGCTGCTGGACCGGGTCATGTCGGCGACCTTCGTGCTCGGCCTGTTGTTCAACGCCGCTTCCTACTACCTCGCGCGGTCGAGCGGCTATCCGCGGAGCGATGCGGGAGGCGCCGCCCAGATCGGCTTTGTGTTGTGCACCATGGCGGGCATCGGAATGATGGCCCGAATCGCCGCGATCACGATCTGACCCCTGTGGCACAGTAGCTGCAGATAGCAGCGGCGGGAGGCGCTCGTGGAGTTTTGGGAGAACGGTGTGGTCCGCACAGTGCTGCTGCTGGCGGTGCTGTTGGCTGTGGCCGAGATCGTTCGTGGCCTCGCCGAGCCACTAAGGCGCATCGGCCTGCCGGCATCGATCATCGCGGGCGCCATTGGCCTGGTCGTGGGCCCCGGGCTCATGGGCTGGCTGCCCATGGACGGCGAGGTGCTGAAGACGGGCGTGTACCACGCACTTGGCATCGTGTTCATCGCCGTCTCGCTGCAGACTCCGGCCGAGGGCGCAGGGGGTGGAGGCGGCAAGGCCATGGCCTTCGGCATCACCGTCATGGCTGCGGTACAGACCATCGTGGGGCTGGGCATCGTGCTGGTCTTGGGCACCTTGGCCGCCCAACATATGCACCCGGGAATGGGGCTGATTCTGCCCATCGGCTTCGAACAGGGGCCGGGACAAGCGCTGTCGCTGGGAGCCGCCTGGGAAAAGGCGGGCATGACCTCCGGTGCCGACGTGGGCCTCATTGTCGCGGCCATCGGCTTTGTCTGGTCCATCGCCATCGGTGTGCCGCTGGTGATCTGGGGCCGCTACCGAGGGCTGATCGGATCGAGCGACGCCGAAAATACGGCCGCGACCACGGGTCCAGCTGAAGCCGAGCCCGCCTTGCCGGCAGGCTCCCTCGAGCTTCTGACCCGGCAGATCGTCATCGTCGGCGCCGTCTATGCGCTGACGCTGGCCGCCTGTTCGGGGCTGTCCGTGGCGTTTGGAGGCCCCGCTCCTGGCTTCTTCGCCGAGCGTGTGGTGGTCGCCGAGGCCGCCCATTCCGGCGGGGTCCCGCTGTGGGAAGAGGTCTGGGGCTTCCACTTCATGATCGGAGCCCTGCTGGCTATGGGCGTCCGCCCACTGCTGGGAAGGCTGCCTGGAGGAACCCCAGTACACGACGGACTGATGTCGAAGCTGGGCTCGGTGACCGTCGACTTCGCCACCGTGGCGGCCCTTTCGGCTGTGCAGTTGTCGGTGCTGACCGACAACTGGCTGCCCATCCTGCTGGTCACCAGCGTTGGCGGCGGCGTCACCCTTGTCGTCATCGTGTGGCTGTCTCGGCGGGCTTACGCCGACGCACCCTTCGAGCACTGCGTGCTGTGGTTCGGCATGGCGACTGGCACCCTTCCAATGGGTCTTGCGCTGCTCAGGATCGTCGACCCCGAGCTCAAGAGCCCAGCTCCAACCAGCGCGGTGATTGGATCTGCTGGGGCCATCATCGGCGTGGCACCGCTGTTGTTGGGGGTGCACCAGATCGCCCTGGCCGGCTGGGGAGAGAACTACCCGGCCGCTGGGTGGATCACCCTGGCCGTGACATCGATCTACCTGCTGGTGACGCTGGCGCTGTGGTGGAAGTTTGGCGGCCTAAGAGCAGGTCTGTCGCCGCTCGCACTGTGGCCTCAGGAGGCTGTCGCCGATCGGTGACAGGCTGTCGTCCACAAGCGACGAATTCCCGCCGCGGATCGCCATTTCAGGCCGATTCAGCTTGGCACGGACCTTGAACAAGAAGAGGGCACCCAACAAGGAGGTCCTCATGACCCGCACCGCAATCGCCCTCGTGGCTCTGACCATCCCCTTCGTGGCCGCGGCCACCGAACCCACACCCGAGTCCGTCGATCCGGGACCAAGCATCTGGGCCAAACAGACGGTCGGAGTCGGCCTGTTCCCCAAGGGCGCACTGTCGGACACCAAGGTCCAGTACCGCATCCCTGGCCATCGGTCAGACTCGGCCTTGTTCCAGAACACCTACTACGGCCTCGGTGGACGCTTCCAGCTCTCTCCGGCCTTTGTGGACATCGGACCCCGCCTGAGCATCGCCCCCGTCGACGTCTTCGACCTCGACGTGCAGGGCTCGTGGACGGGGTACGCCGGACCCTTTGGCCCGCTGCCCATGGAGGGCGTCGACGCACGCGCCGAGTCCGCCCGCAACCTGCGCTCGGACGACGAGCACATGGTCATGCACAAGGTCGAGCTGATGGTCAGCCCGACGGTCAAGGCCAAGGTTGGACCGGTCATCGCGTTCAACAGCACCAACATCGGCATTCTCAAGGCCTTTGCACCCGAGGGCGTCGAGGCGGACCTCTGGTACGAGCCCTACCGAGACATGGTCGTCGCCTACGACGACGTGACCATCGAAAACCAGACCGCGGTCGTCTACGAAGCCCTGGATGGCCAGAACAAGCCCAAGCTGTGGCTGGGTGGGACCAGCCGCTACCGCCGCGCGCTGGTCAGCAAGGATCACTACACCACTGCAGGTGCCCTGGTGGTCTACAAGCCCGGTACAGCACCGGCTGTGCCCACGCTGATTGGCCAGGTGCTGTTCTTCGTCGACGACCCCGAGCGCGTCGGCACCGCACCGTCCGTCAACCTGGCGGCCACTTGGACCTTCGACAGCCCGATTGGCCTCAAGGACGCGGTCAACAACTAGGGCGCAGGACCCTCGGCGACGAGCCGGAAACCGACCCAGCTCAGCCGAAACTGCGGCTGAAAGCCCGACCGGGTCGCGACGCGAAGGTCGTCGGCATCGTCTCCGAAGGTGCCACCGCGAATGACCATCTGGCCCGCGTCGAACACCGAACCGGTCCACTCTCGAACCCCTCCGGACATGTCCAGCACGCCATAGGGTGAACAATCGACCGGGTAGCCGGCAACCGGGTGCGGCCGAGGCGGACCGGGCTGGCTGCGCCGCATGTGCGCGAAGGTGGGGTCAAAATCAGCTCCCCACGGGTAGGTTCGGCCGTCGACGCCACGGGCCGATTTCTCCCACTCCTCTTCGGTAGGCAGTCGGATGACGCGGCCCTCTTTTGTGGAGCGCCACGCGGCGTACTGCTCGATGTTGTGCAGGCTGACGCCGATGGCGGGCAGTGTCGGAGGCCAGCCTTCGGGCAGCGCATAGGCGCCATCGACAATCGGCCAGAAGGCGGTCGAGCCACCAAATGCACCCATCTCTCCCGGAACGAGCGCTTCGGCCTCGCCAGCTGGCAGATCGTTGAGGAACTCGAGCCACTCCGCCGAGGTGATGGCGGTCTTGCGAATGAAGACCTGCTCGACCCAAGGCTCGCACCGGGGCACGCTCATGCGAGCGATGGGGTCACCGCCCATGATGAAGGCGCCACCGGGAATCTGAACCCAGCCATCGCCAATCTGAACGGCGGTGTACATCGGGACGTGTTCGATGCGGTGCTCGAGGCGACCGAGCTGCAGGGGCAGCAACACGTCCGCGCGACCCGGCGCCTGGATCTCGAGCAGCCATGACCCGGTGCCGAGCTCGAAGGCCTTGAGCGGCAGCGGCAGATGAGCCACCTCTTTGCGCACCAGGACACGAGCCTTTTCGACCCACTCATGGATGCGGACCGTGGCGTCAGGCGCGTCCGTGGTGAGGTCAAGGAGGGCCGGGCTATCGAGCATGTGGGCGTAGCGACCGTCGCCGTACTCGCGCACGCGCTCCTCGGCCCGCTTGGTGGCCGCGTGGTCTAGGCGCTCCTCGGCCCTCTCGAGCCGGGCCCACCACAACTCGGCCAAGATGGCATTGGCCCGCGACGCATTTGGAGCCAGTGTCGTGGCCTGCTGTGCCAGGGCCAAGGCCTCGTTCAGTGCCCGTTCGCGATCATCGCTGATCTTGGACACCCGGTCCTCGGCATCCCATAGCGAGCGCTTCTGATCCGGTGGCGCCCACCCGGGAATCTTGGCCCGTTGCACAACCAGGACCTGTCGTTCTTGCACCAAGCGCCGGCCAAGCTGGCGAAATCGGTTGAGTGCGGCGTGGCTCTTGTCGATGCGGGCGTCGGCCTCGGTCTCGCGCCGCTGCCGCTCGGCACCGCCGGTGAGCACGGCCCCCAGACGGTCCCAGAACTGCTCTGCTGTGGGACGAATCGAGGGATCGTCATCGAGGGCCTCGGCAAATAGCAAGCCCAGCGATGGGTCCATCTCGGCGAAGGACGGCTGCTCGGCCGCTCGCCAGCGCGCAATGGTCTCGCCTGGGGACTCGTCGGGCAGTCGCGCTCGCATCGGTCGGCCCGTGACCAGTTCCCATCCGACGGCCGCCATCGCGAACACATCAGATGCCGGTGAAGCCCCCTCGCCCCTCAATTGCTCCGGAGCGGCATATGCTGCTGTTCCGCTGAAGGTTCCCGGCCGGCTCGCCTGGCCCGACCAGTCCAGCACATAGGGCTCACCCGCCTCGCCCAGGGCGATGTTGCCCGGATGCAGGTCACCGTGCACCACAGCCAGGTCGTGAGCACGCCACACCGCACTGACCACGGTCAGCAGCGAGTGCAGTCGCTCCTCCAGCCCCCACTCCTCACGCTCTCCCATGCGCCACTGCTGCAGCACTCGGGCAAGGGTCGTCTCGGGAGCGAGCTGGAACTCGATGCACATCAGGCCATCACGGACCAACAGACGGTGCACGGGAATGACCGCCGGATGCTGCAATCGGCAGGTGGTTCGCGCTTCTTCGAGCATGATCAGGCGCGCGTTCTCGCCCCCGTCTGGGCGGCTGATCTTGACCGCCACATCCCGGGCCAGCACCGGATCACGGGCTCGGTAGACCCAGCCAACGCCGCCGCGGCCAATCACGCCGAGCGGCTGCAGCCCCAGATCCTTTGGAAAGTCCGGACTCTCGGCATCGCTCATGCCGCTGCGGGAGGCACCGGGAACCAGCGACTCGAGCAAACTCTCGAAGTCGCCGCTCATGAGGGCTCGCCACCCCAACGCTGGATCAGCCGGTGCAGCCACTGCCGGCTCACACCGAGCATCTCGGCAGCCTTGGTGCGATTGCCACCGGTCGCGCCCAGCGCATCGCGCACCTTGAGCTGCTGAAAGGTATCGGTGGCTTCCTGCAGGTTGCCAATGGCCATGGCCTCGGGCACGGCAGCCGCAGCAGTGGGCATCGAGCCCACCAAGTGTTCCGACTCGATCACGCGTCCACCACAGGCCAGGCAGCGGGCAATCGCCCCGCGAATCACGTTCTCGAGCTCACGCACATTGCCACTCCAGCCTCGGCCCGACAGATCCGAGACCGCCTTGGGGGAGATGCTTAGCGACGGCACCCCCTTCAAGTCGCCGAGCGAACGCGCAAGCAGGTGCTCGGCCAGCGCCGGAATGTCCCCTCGGCGCTCGCGCAAGGCAGGTGCGCGGATGACGCAGGCGGACAGACGGTGGAACAGATCCTCCCGAAACTCGCCACGTGCCTCGGGGTCGTCGACCTGTCTGTGGGTCGCCGCCAGAACGCGACCGCGAAACGGCAGATTGCGCTCGCCGCCGACCGGTTCAAAGGTGCCTTCTTGCAGCAACCGCAGCAGCTTTACCTGAATGCGAGGAGAGAGTTCCCCGACCTCGTCCAAGAACAGGGTGCCTTCGCGCACACGCTGAACCATGCCTTCTTTGCGCCGGTCAGCGCCGGTAAAGGCACCGCGCTCATGGCCAAACAGGGTGCTCTCGGCCAACTCTTCGGGAATCGCGCCGCAGTTGACGGCCACAAAGGCCCCTCCACTGCGCGGAGACAGCTCGTGCATCGCCTTGGCGATCAGCTCCTTGCCGGTACCCGTCTCGCCGAGAATGAGCGCGGGCCAAGGCATGGGGGCGAAAGCGCGGACCAATGCGTACAGCTCGGACATCGCCGGCGAATCGCCTACCACTCCAGGAATGGCCTCGGCGCGCAGGCGGGGCCGCACAGTCCGCCGCTCGGACTTGAGAAATGGTGCTGCGAGTGAACACAGCGCCGGCAGACGCGCGCGAGCCTCGGCGCCAAAGCGCCCGGGATTGTCGGGATCGTGCAGGTACAGCACGCCGTGGTCACCAATGGGCACGCAGCCCACAGAGCGAAGGGCCATGTTCTGGACCGAGTGTGAGGCGACAAAGCGGGCATCCGAGGACGCGTCGTCGGTCCACGCGGGACGCCCATCTTTGACGCATTGCGCGATGATGCTGCGCGAGATCTCGACCGGAGCGGGGATCACGCCATCAGCGCCCGCAAGCGCGCGGAAGCTCGCCGTACCCTTGCCCAGATCACCCTTCCAGGTGACCGCCCACACCGACGGCACGCCGGTCAGCTGCTTGGCCTCGGCGACAACAAACTGCAGCACCGCTGTGGGCGATCCGGCTGCCACCAAGCCCGGCAAGCGTTGTTGGGCCCACAACAGCGCCCCACTCGCGCGAATCAAGCGGGTGAAATCCTGTCCGATACGCTCACCCAGATTGGGGTCGAGTACTGTGACTTGTTCGATGGAGGGCGGAAGCGGAATGTCAGCCATGTGGCATCGTCGGTGGCAACGTTCGGCATGTCAACCAACGGCGACAGCCCAGGGCCCGCGGGTGACGCCGATTGGCGACATTGCGACGGAATTACTGACGCTGACCCTGGCACACGCCTTGCTTTAGCCTTTGCAAGTTGTTCTATATGGGGGACCCGATGCCACTCACCATCCGAGAAGTTCACGGTCCCGATGAGCTCGAACAGTTCATGGGCCTCCCCGACTTGCTGCACAGCGGCAAGCCCAACTATGTCCCTCCGGTCACCTTCTGGTTGAAGAGGCGGCTCGCACCAACCAATGCCGTCTTCGAAGACGCACGCATGAAGCTGTTCGCAGCCTGGCGTGACGGGCAGATCGTCGGGCGCATCTCGGCACTCATCGATCGTCGACACAACGAGCACCGCGACGAGAAGCTCGCCTGGTTCGGCTTCTTTGAGTGTGTCGACGACCAGCAAGTCGCCAACGCACTGTTCGCGAGGGCGTCTGCCCAAGGCCTGGAGTGGGGAGCTGACACCCTGCGCGGACAGCGCAACCTCACCCGGCTCGAGGACCCGGGCATCACCGTCGAGGGCTACGACTCCCTGCCACCGATGCTGGCCGCCTACCACCCGCCTTACTACCGAACGCTGTTCGAGACGGCGGGATTCGCCAAGCACCACGACGTGATTGCCTACGAAATCCCCCTGTTCGGCCCAGATGGCACCCCCACTCCCCTGCCCGAGAAGCTCGCCGCCAAGGCCAAGGCTTGCAACATCGACGGGCTGCAGGTGCGCTCGGTGCAGTGGCTGCATGTCTACCGTGACCTGCGACACGTCTACACGGTGTTCGACCAAGCCTACCGGACCGTGCCCGACACGGCCCCCATCCCCTGGCCGCAGTTCTTGAGCCTGTCCTTGTCCTTCCTGGTCTTCGCCAACCGGCACATGGTCCAGCTCGCGACGGTCCACGGGCAGCCCGCGGGGTTCGTCGTCTGCCTGCCCGAGGTCAACGAGGCGATGGGCGCTCTGCGAGGCCGGGTCGGTCCGCGCTCGATGTTCCGCTTCGCCAGACGCCTGCGGCACATTCGCACCGCGGCCTTCAAGCTCATTGGCGTGATGCCCGATTTTCGCGGCACCGGACTGCACGCAAAGCTCATCGAGAACACGCTTGAGGGAGTCCGGCGTGCCGGCTACGAGCGGGTCGACGGCAGTTTGATCGATGAACGCAATGGCCCGATGCGCGCCGTGGTCGAGGGTGCAGGGCTCGAGGTCTACCGCCGCTATCGGTTCTTTGAGCGCCCGATCGAAGGCTAGTCCGGGCGCCCGTGTGCGAAGATTCCACGCGAAACCAGGAGGAACCGTGCCAGAGACCCCAGAGCAGCCACCCGAGCCGCCGCCTCAGCCCGAGGCTGCTGACGCACCGCCTCCTCCCCCGAAGCCGCCCGCCGAACCGGCCGCAGAAGCACCGCAAGCCCCTGCTGCACAAACGCCATCAGAAGCCCCCGTCGATGATCCCGCGACCGAGGACGACGCTCCCGCGGCTCAAGTGCCGGCGACCCAAGACAACGACCCCCTGGTGAAGTTGAACCTGGGTAATCGCATGGGCGGAGGCGCCATCGACGCCGTCATCCCCTTTGTGCTCGGCGGCTTCATCATCATGTTCCACATCATCCCCGTGTTGGGCATGATCATCGGCCTGTTTGGTGGATTCATCATGGGGGGCTGGGCGCTGTTCCGGGACACCGGCGGCGGCATCTACGCCCCCGGCAAGATGGTGACCAAGATGGTCGTCATCGACATCGACAGCGGCGAGCTTGCTTCGATGCAGCAGTGCCTGATCCGCAACAGCTACTACGGATTCACAGCCTTCTTTGCGGTCATTCCATGCGTGTGGCTGCTGGCCATGCCCACCTTGACCTTCCTGACCGTCGTCGACGCCGTCATGATCGCCGCGACCCCGAATAACCAGCGCATCGGCGACTACTTGGCGGGCACGCGAGTCGTTCCGGCCTCGGGCGTACCTGGCCTCGACGAGGACTAGGGACAGGCGTTCATCGCCGCCCAGGCCGCCTCGCGTGCGTCAAAGGCAAAGCCGACTTCGTCTCCGCTCCAGGTCATGCCTGGCGCGAAGCCGAAGGTTGTCCCAAAGCCGACCTTGGCATCGCCGCGAGACAAGCTCTCGTCCAGGGCGTTCCACACATCACAGGGGACCGCAGCGACTTCGCCCGCATCGTCGATCAGCTTGTCGTCATCGGCGTCGTAGCGCTCGACCATCATCTCGCGTACCCGGGAGGTCCAGACCGGAGTCCCCGGCAGAATGCTGCGCACTTCGGCGGCCACCACCTGGTCTGGAGTCGGCGCATTGGCATCGCCGGAGGCAGCCGGCTCGATGAAGCCACAGGTGCCGAGCTTGGCCTGCAACGGCTCGCGTAGCTTGATGGACAGGCCATAGTCGAAGCCGCGCCACGGCTCACCCGGCACGAGCCCGATGCTGGCGACAATGCCCGGTCCCGCATCTTTGCGCAGCGCTCCATCCACTGCCGTCCACACGTCGCAGTCAATCTGGGCGAGCTCTTCGGTGGTGTCGATGCTTCCCGAGTCGTCGTGGTCGTGAGAGGCCAGCAGGATGATCTGGACCAGGGTCCGTGAAGCCTCGCCGTGCTCTCGCTGTGCGATGAAGTCGATGATGTCCGCGGTCCCAGGTTCTGTGGACGCAGGTGGAGGCAGCGCACCCTCGTCAATGCCGCACTGACGCATGGCCGCCTCGGCCGGCCCCCGCATGCGCGCATCGAATCCGATCGTGTAGCCAACCCAGTCCAGGTCACTGCGGAACCCGTACGGAATGAGCAGGCCGGGGTAGCGCTGCGTATCGGCGAGCTGGCTGTCGAGAGCGGCCCAGACCTCGCATGAGATGGCCTCGATTTCGCGCTTCTTGTCCAAGTCACCGCTGCGGTTGCGGTCGTACTCCACCGCGAGCCGAAACGCGACGTACTGATCCCATGCTCCCGAGCCCGGATGGTCCATGGACTCGAGGTCTTGGACGACGGCGGCGGTTGCCACTGCGGCAGTCAGCAGCCAGGTCAGCACGAGGCACCCCGACGGCGACGCAGCAGCAGCAAGAGCGCAGCGGGCCACATCCAGGCCGACGTCGGGCTGACGTTGCACCCGGGCCGGTCGGTGTCGACAAACTCCTTCACCTCGATCTCCGCGGGCCACAGACGATGTCCATCGTCCAAGATCATCAGACGCTCGCCGGTGGCTGCGGTGCCGAAAGTCAGCAGCTCGAACGTCGCTACAGCCCCCTCGACCTTGACGTCCGTGCTGACAAAGAGCCCGGGCCCCGGATCGACAGTCACAGCGCCGGCGAAATCTTGAGCGGCGGTCACAGTCATGGTCTGCGTCGAGGCCTGCCGCAGCACCCTGGGCTTCACGTCGACAATGCGGGGCAGAAGGGCGCCGTCTCCGAGCAGGAACGCATCTGGGAACACGGTGCCCCCGTGTGCTCCGCTGATGATGGCATCGCGAAATCCGGTCTCGGCGTTGGCGTCGACGGTCACGACGGCCGACAGTGAGTTCGCATCGAGCACTTCGATGTTGGCAACCTCGATGCCCTCGCCAAAGGAGACATCGGTCAGCTCGGAGTGCAGATAGAGGTTTTCACCCACAAGCTCAATGGTCAGGCTGTCTCCTTGAAAGCCGGCCCCCGGGCTGATTTCCACCAGGACTGGCACGGACACATCGAGCGCTAGCGGTGCCGACGGCTCAGACAGGCCGGCTGCATAGACCGCGCGAACCGTAAAGACGTGGTCGCCGTCGGGATCGACGGGAATGGAGCCGCCCGGAGACTGCAGCTCAAAGGGGGCCTCGCTGCTGCCTTGCTCCTCGACGATGTAGCCAGTGACCTCGTGGGCCGTGTTCGGCGGGCGCCAAGAGATCGGCACCATCGCCGCCACGATGCGCCCGCTTGGTCCCTGAAGGCCGGTTGGGCGTGGCAGTCGCACGGCGAATGTGGACACGTCGCCCTCTGGCCAGACGCTCTGGTTCTCGGCGTCCGATGTCACAGCCTGCCAGCTGACATCCGAGCCTGGGCTCTGTCCCGGAATGAAGCCCTCCCACACGCCGCCGCCAACGTCATTCATGACGTGGGTCTCTGTCGACCCCCCATCGACGGTCACCTCGATGACTGCTGAGGTGACCTGGGTCTCGTCCTCGATGGACATGACCACGCGGTACGGACCGGCGAAGTTCTCGTTGTCGACGGGGATCACGATCGGCTCGATGCGTGGCGGGGTGGCGTCGCCATCGAACACGGTGGCGGACCGCAGATACCAGCCGTCTGCCGCCTGAATCACGTCGGCATCCAGGACCAAGCGCAGACGCGGATTGGGCCCGTGGCCAGCGAGCAGCACCGAGTCGGTCTGCCACAGGACAGAGCCGCCCACAAAGCCAGTGGCGTCGGGGTAGCCATAGACCGGCTGAATCGGAGTCCAACCGCCTCCGGAGTCGACCTCGATGGTGCCGCTGTCGCCGCTGGTCAGGTCGTACCAGTGCTCAAAGACCAACACCGGAGACACCGCCGTGGACAGGTCCGGCAGCGGAATCTCAAGAGTATCGACGGCATCGTTGAAGTGGTTGCCGTCGAGGTTGGTGCCCCACACGGCTCCCGAGCCACCCGGACCCGAGCTGGGCACACCCCACTCCCACTGTCCGGTTGAACCGGCAGACACAAAGCCCCCGTCATCGACCGACAGATCGAACAGCAACAGGGTGGTCACGGTGGCCATGACGATCAAGGGGCGACCTCGACGAGGTAGCTGGCCACGATGCTGGCCAGCGGCCGCGGGATGGCATCGGCGTCGAACACCACCGCGTTGAGGGTGTCGTCGTAGCTCCAGCCGGACTCGCGGCGGGCGCCGTCGACGCTGACGCGCACCGATTCTTCGACTGGCACAGCACGCAGCTCGTAGGTGTCTTGGTACTCGATGGTCTGTTCGCCGAGCTTGGCCACCACCGCGGCAAAGTCGGATGCACAGATCGATGCCGTCTCGCCACCGGTCGCAGCGGCAAGCTGGTGGTAGCGATGTCCTTCGCTGGCCTGTCCGAGCGGACTGGCGCAACCACCGGGCGCATCGCCGACAATCGCCGATGCCCGAGCTGGCAGGCCGCTCGCCGCCTCTTCAGCGGCCAGGAAGGAAATCATCTCTCCCACCGGGTCGTCGCCCAGCAGCTCGTCGGACTGGTCGTCGCTGTCCGACACAAACACCACATGCAGAGCCGCATCGGAGCGTCGAAAGCCAGTGTTTGGCCCCCCAATGTCGCTGAGGTCGAGCGCTTCGATCGCGGCGGCAAAGCCCGCCTCGGGGTCGGCCCCGTCGGTGCCGACAGCAACGGCCTCGGCAAACGCATCGTCAGCGTGGCTCTGTGAGCCGGTCACCAACCACGGATTGCCCTGCAGCCACCCGGCCTCGTCGGTGCTCATGTCGGTGGTCACGACCCCCGCCTGCCATCGGACGCCAGCAACACCCAAGGCTGCGACGAGAGCTCCAAAGCTGTCCGCCAGTCGATCTTGCTCGCGACGCATCGATGAGGTGTTGTCGACAACAAACAGCAGGTCGACCGCTGGCAACGCCTCTTGGCGGAACCGGTCCTCGACCAAAAAGCGCTCCGGTGCGTCGTCCGGATTGACCGAACCAACCGAGAACTCGATACATCCTGTGAGGAACAAGAGGATCATTGTTTCCTCCATCCGCGCCGCACAGTTCTATAGCCGGTCGTTACACCCGTGGAAACCCGAGGACATGATGCCTTCCGTCACGGTTCGTTACTTCGCCCAGCTGCGGGAACAGCGAGGCCTCGATGACGAGGTTGTCGCCTTTGAACCCGGGACAACTGTGCACGCGCTCTACACGCGGCTCTTTGCCCACACCTCTGTCGAACATCTGCCGGTCAGCTACGCGCGCAACGCCACGACCGTGCCCGCCGATGAACAGGTCGAAGACGGTGATGAAGTCGTGTTCTTGCCACCCGTCGGAGGAGGCTGATCGTGATCGCCGTGGTTGCCGACAGCATTGACGTGCAGGCCGTCCGGGCTGCGGTCACTGACCCCGGACATGGGGCGGTCCTGATCTTCGAAGGCGTCGGACGGGACAACTTCGACGGCAAGGGGGTGACGGCGCTGTTCTATGAGGCGTACGCCCAGATGGCCGTCCCCGTCATGCAGCAGATCGCCGCCGAGGCCCAAGAACGCTTCGGCGCACGCGTGGCGATGGTGCATCGAACTGGCGAAGTCGCCATCGGCGAGGCTTCGGTGGTCATCGCCGTTGGCACACCACACCGCGCAGAGTGCTATGAGGCCAGTCGCTATGCGATCGACGAGCTCAAGAAGCGCGTGCCGGTCTGGAAAAAGGAGATCTACGCCGATGGCAGCCAGTGGAAGGCCAACGCCACCACCGAATGACGGACCGACAGATGGGCCGCGCTTTGTCGACAAAGTGCCCGAGGACTACAGCCGGCCGGACGTCAATCCGTTCCTGCGCAAGCACTTCGAGTTCGGCAGACCGCTGTTGCCGGCGCGTGAAGCCGCCACCTACAAGGGCCGCTGGCACGAGTACTTCGGCCGCACAGCCCCGCTGCACCTCGAGATCGGATCGGGAAATGGGTTCTTTCTCGCCGAGCTGACCCGTCGCAATCCAGACGCAAACGTCATCGGCCTCGAGATTCGGTACAAGCGCACGGTCAAGTGCGCCAAGAAGCTCAAGGTGGCCGGCCTGACCAACGGCGCGATGCTGCGCTACCACGCGGCCTACACCGACGACCTGTTCGAGGACGGGGCGCTAAGCGGCCTGTACGTGAACCACCCCGACCCTTGGCCCAAAGAGCGCCATGAAAAGAACCGACTGATTAGCCGCTGGTTCTTGGAGGACGTCGTTCGGCTGCTCAAGCCCGGGGGGGTGTTCCGACTCAAGAGCGACTTCCACGACAACGTAGGCCGGGTCGCCGCCTTGCTCGACGGCCTGCCCCTGACCATCACTGGCCAGACGATGAACATCGACACCGACGGCGCCCCCTGGCCCGACGACATCGAGACCTACTACCAAAAGAAGATGAAAGGCAAGGGCTGCACCATCGCCGCCATCGAGCTTCTGCGCATCTAGCCCGGCTCGCGTGCCCGAATGCCTGCGAGGGCTGCCACCGAGGTGAAGAACATCACCACGGAGTACACCGCACACGGGGCCATCATCTCGTCGCTCTGCAGCACATTCAGGGCGATGAACATCGCCAAAGCGGCACTCTGGGTCCCGCACTCGAACACCAGAGCGTGGTTCTGGGCCGGCGGCAGCGCCAGCATTCGGGCCACGCTGTAGGCCACGCCCATGGCGCCGAGGTTGAGGGCCAACACCGCTGGGCCCAGGGTCCCGATGGCATCGATGAGCAGGTCCCGGTCCTTGACCAGTGCTCCGACCACCAAGCCTGCAAACAAGACCGCAGCTAGCTTGCGAACCGGTGGATCGAGCCGGTCGGCCAGCTGCGGGCGGAACGACTTGATCAGCATGCCGACGGCGACTGGGGCCGTCGTGAGCGAGAAGATGCCCAGCACCGTCTTGAGCACATCGAGCTGAACGGCGCCAGCCCCTAAAAAGAACGCCAGGCCAAGGTTCACCACAAAGGGCAGCGTCACCACAGACAGCACGCTGATGAGTGCTGTCAGCGTGATGGACAGCGCCGTGTCGCCGCGGGCCAGGTGGGTGAGGATGTTCGAGATGACGCCACCGGGACAGGCGGCAAGGATGATGAGGCCAGCGGCGTAGACGGGCTGCAGGCCAAGCCAGGTGGTGAACACCCAGCCCACTGCAAAGGCCAGCGCCGGCAACGAGAAGACCTGCAACGCAAAGCCGGCGGCCAGCGCCCGCGGAAAACGGCCCACCCGGCGAAAATCGTCGGGAACAAGCGACAGCCCCATCGAGAACATGAGGAAGGCCAGGATCGATGGCAGAGCCAGCTGGGTGACGGGATTCAGTGCTGTGCCTAGCGAGCCGGCGGTGTGGAGCGCCCGTCCCCGTCGTTGCCCCAGCAGCTCATGGACCAGTCTGCGGCCACGGCGCAGGTATGGGTAGAGCCCCCATCGACAGCCACCCAAGGCCCAGCACTGCCGCCGGTGACCTGACCGCTGAAGTCGTTGCCCCAGCAGCTGATCTCGCCGGCAGAGTCGGTCACACAGCCGTGATGGGCGCCCAGGGTCAGTGCTTCGAAGGACCCGCTCGGTGCGTCCAGTCGACCGTCGGTGGCATCGCCCCAGCACTCGACAGCGCCCGAGTCATCGAGCGCGCAGCTGTGGTTCAGCAGGCTGGTGGCGACCGCGGTGTAGCTGCCGCTGGGTGGGGTGCTCTGACCCGCACTGTCGCTGCCCCAGCAGACTAGGTTGCCATCGGTCTTCAGCGCGCAGCTGTGCTCATGTCCCGCGGCGACCGCGGTGTAGCTGCCGTCGGGCACGGTCGACTGCCCCAGCGCGTCGTCTCCCCAGCACACAACCCGGTTGTCACCGGTGACACCGCAGTTGTGCTTGTTGCCGGCGCTGATCTGGATGAACACCTCTTCGGGAGGGCGGTCGAGGCCCATGAAGTTGCTGCCCCAGCACGTCGCAGCACCGGCTTGGGAAAGCCCGCAAGCGTGGCGTCCTCCAGCCTCGATGGCCACAAAGCTGGTGCCCGCTGGTGGGGTCGCCTCGCCGTCGTTGTTGCGGCCCCAGCAGATGGCGACTCCGTCTTGGTCGAGTCCGCAGGTGTGGGACTTTCCAGCGGCCACCGCACACCACGGTCCGGTGCAGCCCGCGTCGACGTCGGTGTCGTCGGTGTCTTGAGTGTCCTCTGTGTCGGTGTCATCGGGGTCGGTCTCGCCAGTCGGACTGGTCGATCCCGCGCAGGCGGTCGAGAACAAAAACAAGAGGGCAATCAGTCGCATGAACGCCAGCTAACCCCTCACAGCGCCCCCCAGCCATAGGGGTGCACCGCGTACGTCAACAGGCCGACAATCCCCCCCGAGCCCAAGGCTGCAAGCACCGTCCACCCGTTGTAGGGCAGCTGGTCGATCACGATCTTGGAGTGGGGGAAAGCGCCCTGATACGCGGCGATTGCCGCCTCGGCATACTCCCGATCGGTCTCGATGATGGTCGGATCCTCGGCCCACTCGAGCAGTTGTTTCGCCGACTTCGACGTCGTGACCAGCATCTGGTCGACGCGGTCCCAACCGGCACGAGCCTCCCGGGCGGTAGCCAGCGCCTGCTGAGCGGCTCGAAAGCCCGCAGGTCCGGCGTGCGTACGCGTCTTTGTCCGAAAGTGGTACCGCCTCTTGGAGCGGAACATCAGCTCGAACTGGCCCTCTAGGCTCTTGCGTGTGGTGCGCATGGCTCGCTGAAACTCAAACAGGTCCGAGTCGATTCGCGTGCCCAGCAGCCACTGATTGGCAAAGTGCTGCAGCTGTTCCACCCCGACCTCGGCGTCTGGGTCCTCGAGCACGGTGCTCTTGACCAAGCGTTCGAGGAACATGCGCTCGGCGTCGGAGAGCTTGGCGATGTC
>CAYYHT010000031.1:17925-21717 GCA_964471355.1 uncultured Enterobacteriaceae bacterium | reverse complement strand
GATGGCTGGGGCCGCGGGGTACTTGAAGGCGTTGTGAATGAGGTTGAGCAGCGCCTCGGTGATGGCGTCACGGTCGACGCGCACCATGGGCAGGTCGACCGGTACATCCACCTCGATTTCGCCGGCGTCACGCATCAACGTCTGGCTCTCGAAGGCCACGAGAGCATCTTTGACGACCTCGCCAGCAGGCACGGTTTCGTACTCGTAGATGCGTCGCCCTGCCTCCATGCGTCCCCATTCCAGCACGCGCTCGATCTGTCGTGACAGGCGGTCGGACTCTTGTGCGAGCAAGTCGAGGCACTCTTGCACCCGCTCGGGGTCGTCGAGTCGACCCGACTGCAGCGTCTCGATGAACATGCGAATTGAGGTCATTGGCGTGCGAAGTTCGTGGCCTAGATGGCTCACAAAGTCGGTCTGCAGCCTCGACAGCTTGATCTCACGGGCCGCGGAGTTCAACGTCACCACCGTGCCGACGAGCACCATGGTCATCAGAGCGACGAGTCCGAGGATGTACAGCGTGGCAAGAGAGGAGCCACTGCCGCCACTTAGGTCTACCGACAGCATGTAGCCGCCTAGCGGCCGCTCGAGCGGCACCGTGATGACAGCCTCCTTCCAGCGTTCCTGCAGCTCGCTCAAAGACGCGATGTGGCCCGAGTTCTGCCGCCTGAGCGTCACCACACCCTCCTCGGGGTAGCCACGATCGACGGTCTGCACGTAGCTATCGAGGTGTTTCAAATCCAGGCGCCAGGCCCATGCGTCGTTCCCGATCAAATACACACCGATGGGGTCGGACGCGTCCGAGGGCGTAAACCACTCTGTCTCGGCTCCTGTCGGCTCTCGAAGTCCTAGCCCGGAGAGTGTCTCGGGCTGCTCGCCGTCGACCGGCCAGGTCCAGACCTCGCTTGCTCCCTCGATTTTGCCCCCCGACGAGGTGTGCAGCGCGGCATCGATGCGCGTGATCTCGTCGAACATTTGCTCGGCGGTCCAGTACAACCGGGTCTCTTGCTGAACCCGGACCCGCTGCGACGTCGCGTTGCGTTCGTTGCGGATGGCAACCACGCCATACAGCGCCAGCAGGACTGTCGGCAAGATGACCGTCCCGACAAGCAGCCAAAGCAGCCGCTGAAAGGCGAATGCATCGCCCATGCCTCGCACAGCCACGCGCTAGCCTCCCGCGGGAACGGGGTTCTTGCGCCGCACGACCCGGTGACCGGCAATCGGACGGTCGATGACCCCCTTCTGGTCCGGGGCGAGCATGACCAGCGTGCCCGCCCACTGCGTGTCGAACTCGACCAGCCCGTTTGCGTCCGTCACCATGCGGGACTCGGTGGTCACATCGTGCAGCCGCGCGGACCCCTGAGTCGGGCCTTCGGCGGTGCCCTTGCAGGTGTAGATGCGCGTCTTGCCAGCGTCTTCGACAGAGCAAGTTTCGAGCATCTGTGCCGGAATCGCCGCGATGCTGACGTCCCGCGTCCACAATCCAGTAGTGGGAGTGCCGGGAAAGTTGCGCTTCATGTCCCGCACAACGCCGTCGGCATCGATCAGTGCAGCACCGGTCTCGAGCGATGCCACGGGCAGGTCGACAGAGGCGATGGCCTTCATCGACTCCACTTTCCATTGTTCGGCATCCCACAAACCGCTGGGGGAGCCGTCCACCATCAACAGCGCTGTGGGTACGCCGCTGATCGCGTGTTGGTAGATGACGGGCCAGGGGTCTGTGTCCCGGCGCGTGTCCGAGTTGTACAAGATGGCTTCGCCGTTCTCTTCCCACGAACCCTCGCTGTGTGTGGTGACAAAGGTCCAGATGTCCGCTCGGTCGTGACGAATCTGAAGCTCGTAGAGCGATGTGACGACTCGGGCCCCACTGGCCACAGCGACCGCCACGCCGTAGTCCGCAGTCGATGTGCGCGGCGGACCCGTGTGGGTGTCCACGTGGGGACAGCCGGCGAGCAGAGCGAGAATCGGCAGCAACATGCTCATCCTATTAACAAGGGCGCCTGAACGAGGTGTTCGATGAACATTGCAGACGTGCTCGAGCACGAGATTCTCCCTTGCGTCGAGAAACCCTCCCGCTACCTTGGCAACGAAGTAAACGCCGTCCGAAAGCCGCTGGACGGTGTCGACGTGCGTCTGGCTCTTGTCTTTCCCGACCTCTACGATCTGGGGCTTGGCAACCTTGGAGTTCACATCCTGTATTCGGCGCTGAACAAGCTGCCCTTTGCATATTGTGAGCGCGCCTATGCCCCAGGCATCGACATGGAGGCGCAGCTTCGCAATCGCGGACTGAATCTGTTTGCCCTCGAGAGCAAGGACACCCTCGACGAATTCGACGGCATCGGATTCACCCTGCAGTCCGAGCTGACCTACACCAACATCCTCAACATCATCGACATGTCCGGTGTGCCGGTGCGCAGCGTCGACCGCGAGGAACACCACCCGCTCATCTTTGCGGGAGGCCCCGCAGTCTTCAACCCCGAGCCGATCGCTCCATTCATCGACTTCTTCGTCATCGGAGACGGCGAAGATGCCGTCATCGAGCTGGCCCAGCTGATGCGCGACCTCAAGACCAGCAGTCGGGCTGACAAGCTGCAGGCGATCTCCAAGCTGGAGGGCTTCTATGTGCCCGCGCTGTACCCCTTCGAGACGCTCGAAGACGGCCGTGTGGTGCCCAAGCTCGATGCGCCCATGATTCGCAAGCGGCTGGTTCGCGACCTGAATGGAGCCGAGTTTCCGACCGACTACATCGTGCCCTACACCCAGCAGGTGCACGACCGCATCAGCCTCGAGGTGCTGCGCGGCTGCACCCAGGGCTGTCGATTCTGCCAAGCGGGCATGGTCACGCGCCCAGTCCGCGAGCGAAGCCTCGAGAAGGTCGACGAGCTGCTGAACAAGACCCTGAAGTCCACCGGCTACGAAGAAGTCAGCTTGGTCTCGCTGTCGACCTGCGACCACAGCCGAGTCAAACAGCTGGTCGAGAACACAGTCGAGACAGTGCGGGACAAGCGTGTCAGCGTCAGCCTGCCGTCATTGCGGCTCGACAGCTTTTCGGTTGAGCTGTCCGACATGGTCGCCGAGACCCGTCGATCCGGGGTGACATTTGCTCCTGAAGCGGCCAGTCCACGTCTGCGAGGCGTGATCAACAAGTGGATCTCGGACGACGACCTGCTGGACATGTCTGCAGGAGTCTTCAAGCGCGGCTGGGGGCACGTGAAGCTGTACTTCATGATCGGCCTTCCCACCGAGCGTGACGAGGACATCGAGGCGATTGCGGACCTGTGTGTGCGCACGCTGAACGTCGGTCGCGAGCACAGCCACAAGGCACGGGTCAACTTGGGCGTCGCCACCTTTGTGCCCAAGCCCTTCACCCCGTTCCAGTGGGCGCGGCAGGCGAACCCCGACGACACCATTCGCAAGCAGAACATCCTCGACGGGCTGTTCCGGCCCCATCGGGCGATCAAGTTCGGCCGCCACGATTTCAAAGAGACCTTCATCGAGGGACTGGTCACCCGCGGCGATCGCCGTGCAGGTGACCTCATCGAGGCCGCTTGGCGCAAGGGAGCCCGATTCGACGCTTGGAGCGAACACCTGCGCAACAGCTACGGCCTGTGGCTCGAGGCCATCGACGAGATTGGGTTCGACGTCGAAGATGCCCTGCGCGAACGGGACCTCGACGAGCGCCTGCCTTGGGACCACATCGATGTGTTGATCCCCAAGGGCTGGTTCCAAGCGGACTGGAAGCGGGCCACGGAGCTCAAGCATGCCCCGGACTGCCGACACCGAAAGTGCCATCAG
>CAYYHT010000031.1:0-17915 GCA_964471355.1 uncultured Enterobacteriaceae bacterium | reverse complement strand
CATGTGACGGCGTACGACAATGGCGTCCCGATCATCGAGGCGGCCTGGGAGCGCAAGCCGGTTCCAGAACATGTCGAACCCGAGCCGGTTCAGCGGCTGCGATTCCGTCTAAGTCGCCGAAATGCGTCGCGTTTTCTGTCGCACCTCGAGACGAACAGCGCGCTCATCCGGTCTCTGCGGCGCATTGACGCACCCTTGTCCTACAGCCAGGGCTTCCATCCTCACCCCAAGATTCAGTTCGCCAACGCGATGCCCGTCGGCGAAGAGAGTGTCGGCGAGTACATGGACATCAGCCTGACCACCCGCGTCGATCCGGAAGCGTTCAGCGCCAAGCTGCGAGCGACCATGCCGCCAAACTTCGACGTGCTCGATGTCACCGAGGTGCCAGTGCGCTGCGACTCGCTGATGAGCATGAACGAGGGCGGGATGTATCGGTTGTACCTTCCGCACATGACGCAGAGTGAGATCGAGGCAAAGCTCGCCGAGATCATGTCGAGTCCCGAAATTCTCATCCAGCGCAAAGGCAAGACTCGGACCAAGAAGCGGACCCAAGGTCGCCGCCGCGGCTTCCAGAAGCGCACCAAGGTCATGCGGACCCTCGACATCCGCCCCATGATTCGCGCCCTGACGGCATCTGCCGAGTCCGGCGCAGTTGAGGCCACACTCGTGACAGTCGACGGGAAGCCCGGAAAGCCCAAAGAGGTGCTGGCTCTGTTCACAGATGAGCCCCACCGGGCCAAGATCTTCAAACAGGACACGCTTCAGGCGGTCTCGGAGGGGGACTGGCGCTCGCTGTCGTGGGACTGGTCAGCGCCAGCCATCGCAAAATAGTGGATGCGGACGTCTTCGCACGGTCGCTCCAGCGCTGGATTCCGGACCCGTTCGCCATAGCCTTGGCGCTCACGCTACTGGCATTCGGCCTGGCGTGGACAGTGGGCGATGCGACGGCGCCCGAGCTGATTGATGGATGGATCAGCGGACCGCGAGGCATGTGGTCGCTGCTGTCCTTTGCGATGCAGATGTGCTTGATTCTGGTCACCGGTTTTGCAGTAGCCAACACGGGGCCTGTTCAGTCCCTGCTCGCCTGGGTCGCGACCCAAGCGAAGACACCGGGGCAAGCCGCCGCCTTGGTGTCCGTCGTGAGCATGGTGTTGGCGCTGTTCAATTGGGGTCTGGGGCTGATTGCAGGAGCACTCCTCGCCCGTGAAGTGGGCCGAGCGATGCACGCACAAGGCAAGCCCGTGCACTACCCGCTGCTCGCTGCAGCCGGCTACACCGGCATGTGCGTGTGGCACTGCGGTCTGTCCGGCTCCGCGCCTCTCAAAGTCAGCCAGATGGGGAACCTGCAAGAGGTGCTGGGGCCGGCACTCGCGCAATCTGTCGGCGCCCTTGAGCTGTCCCGAACGGTCTTCTCGGTGCCAAACATCGCGGTGACGCTGACTCTGTTGGTGGTTGTCCCTACAGCTCTTTGGGCCATGGCTCCGTCGAGTCCCGATCGCTGCGTGCCTCCGCCTCGCGAAGCTCCGGCTCCACACCCAGCGCCAGCTCGCCAAGGTCTGGCCGGCGCTTTGGAGTCGGGCCCGTGGCTGATCATCCCGATCGTTGTGGGCATGGGGGGATGGACCGCCCGATGGCTTGCGAGCGACGGTTTGGCCACCCTCGATCCGAACAGCATGAACCTGGTCTTTCTGATGATTGGGCTCATGTTTGCCGGCAGCCCCGCTGCATACATGGCCCATGCCCATCGGGCCGCATCGGCGACGGCGGGCATCATTGTGCAGTTCCCCTTCTATGCCGGCATCTTGGGAATCTTGGCCGCTGGCGGCTTGGTGCCTCGACTCGCGCACCTGTTGCCCACGGGAGAGGCGCTGCCAATGGCGACCTTCATCTCGGCCGGTGCGCTGAATCTATTTGTGCCGTCGGGGGGAGGGCAGTGGAGTCTGCAGGGACCGGTGGTCATGTCCGCGGCGATCGAGGGCGGGACCGACCCGGGTCGAGTGGTCATGGCCCTGGCATGGGGTGACCAATGGACCAATCTGGTCCAGCCATTCTGGGCCTTGCCGCTGCTGGGCATCACCGGCACACGGGCCAGCGATATTCTGGGATACACCTCATTGTTAGCCGTTTTAGTGGGCATAGTCGGCGCGATTGGATGCTTGATTCCGACCCTGTAAGGCAACTGGAATTGCTCGACTGTCTCGTGTGTGCCTATACTGCCGGCAGTTTGGGGGTCCCGTAGCGAGGCTGGATGAAAGTTTGTCCTTCTTGTGCCGCTAAGTACACTGACCGCATCAGCTATTGCTTTACTGATGGCGCGGTTCTGACAGTACAGACGACGGCGTCTCCTTTTGGCAGTGCTATCGATGCGCCTATGCCGCGCAATTTGGCAATGCAGAGTGCCGGTGCGACTCCACCTCCCGCTCCCGGGCGGACAGTCAAGCGCCGACGGCGTTCTCTGGTCGGGGGCAGTGCGCTGAATGCGCCACCTCTGCCGGGCGCACTCAAACCTGCGGGCGCCGCCTCCACTCCCACGATGGCGACCCCTGCTCCTCAAGACGAGCAGGTCGATGGTTATGACTTCGCCCGAATCGAACTGACGCTGATGAAGGTGCAGGCTCCACCACGTGAGCCGCCCCCCTCTCCGCAAGGCCCCCAGCCGGCCGCAGGCGGTGGAGGCGCAGCAGACGTACCGGCGAGTCCCGCTCCGGCTCCGCCTGCGCCTGCACCCGCTCCGGCTCCCGTGGCGAACAAGGCCGCTCCTGCACCAGCTCCGGCTCCAGCCCCGGCCCCAGCTGCGCCGGATGCAGGGGACGATTTCTTCGCGAATCGCCCTAGCGCCGAAGCCGACAACTTCGAGCCCGATCCAGACGACGAAGAGGACGACGACCCGAAGCCCGCTGGCATTCCCATGTGGATGGTCGGAGGCGCTGCAGTCGTGGCTCTGGGGTTCGTTGGCGTCGGAGGTTTGCTGCTCACCGGCGGCACAGCCCTGCTGCTGGGCGGCGATGATGGCGGCACGGGGACCGAGGTCACGCCTCCTCCTATTGAAGCGCCTCCAACACCTCCGCCGGTCGAGACTCCCGCCGTCGTCCCAGTCGATCCTGGTACAGGTGCCGACGGGACTGGTGAGGTTCCGGGGGATCCGACAACCGGTGACGCCGACCCCACAACGGCCGGCGACCCTGCCGGCGAACCCACGCTGCCACCAGGCGACGGCACCGGCGAGGCTCCGGTCGATCCGGGCGGTGCTGTGACGCCACCTGATGGTGGATCCGATCCCACGGGGACCACGACTCCGCCAGCAGGCACCGGAACTGGCGACACGCCACCCGCTGATGGCGGGGCAGGGACTGTCGACGCCAACCCCGACCCCGCAGCCGGAACGGGCGAGGACGGTGGCAGCCCTTGGGGCGAAGAGGCCCCCGCGGCCGACAACGCCACAGTTCGAATCACGAGCACGCCCGGCGGCGCCACCGTCACGGTCGACAAGAAAGAAGTCGGCAAGACTCCCTACAAGGGTGAGCTCGACTTCGGACTGCACACAGTCAAGCTGGTTCTCGACGGCTACAAGTCCAAGACCAAGACCGTCGATGTCAGAGCCGACCTGCAGATTCCGATCGAGCTCGAAGCCGACAGCAAAGAAGGCGCCGTCATGATCTTCATGACTGGCAGCAAGGGCGAGACTGTGTCCGTCGACGGCAAGCCCATTGGCAAGTTGCCAGCACGGACCCGACTGGGCTCGGGGCAGCACGTGTTCACGATCAGCGGCGCAGACGGCACCAGCTTTGATGTGACCCGTGATGTGCAGTTCAACGCGGCGGGTTCGGCGGTCATCAACCTCGCACCCTAGGGCGCGGGCTGCCTGCTTACTTCAGACGGATGCTCACTTGGGCACCGCTGGTTCCCTCGATCGGGTCAACCATCGGCAGTACGACCAGGTCGCCTGCTGCCGGAGCCCCCGGGCGCAGCGCAATGGCCTGATTGGCCACGACCGTCATTGCGTAGAACCCGCCGACGCTCATCAAGGCCCACTGTCCGGCGTTGGTCGTGCTCTTGCCAGAGATTCCCACCCAGACGACGGTGCTGGGCAGAACAGTGGCCATAGCCATGCCAAATCCCTTGCCGTCGCCGTTCTTGAGCGAAGGAAATCCCGGAATCGGAACAAACGAGGCGGCGGCAATGGAATCGGGGACGACTGCGCCCGCTGGGACGGACGGCTTTTCTGGCTTGCTGCTTCCGCCCTCGGCCCAAAGAGGGCCTTCAAGCTCGGGCAGGTCGCCCGAAGGCCGCAGGCCAATCGCCCGATAGGTCGCTTGCTGCAGCATCGGGACCTGGTCGGCATTGTAGACCGAGTCGAAATGCGTCGGACCGCTGCTTAGGCGGCCTTCGAGCTCGATGCTGCCCGAGTCATCGAGTTCTTTGGCGACCACAATCCAAGTCCAGGGTGCCTCGGCGAACGCCGCTACAAGGCACTCGACATCGGCCCCACACTCGTTCGCGAATAGTTCCTGGTCTTCGGTGATGGGGCTTGTGACGCCCTCCTCGCCATGAACGCGAATGCCTGGAATCGCAGTAAATGCGGCCTTGAGGCGCTCTTCGTGTTGCTCGGGACCGGTCACATAGATGACCCAATCGTCTTGGGACAGGTACTCGGTGGGGTCACTCGGCACCATGTCGATGAGCAGGGTGAACGGAACCTCTGATTGTCCCTGTGGAACGGTAATCTGAAGACCCGCAGCCAACGTGTCGGTCAGCTCGACGGTCATCACGCGACCGTCGTTGAGGGTCAGGATGCGGTACTCAAGGGCGGAGGCCACGCTCGGCAACATCAGGGCGGCAAGCAGTGCCGTGGTTCGTCCGACCATTATTCGTCTCCCCCATTGGCGGGGATGGGGCAGGGCAGGGGAGAGTCCTCGGGACCCGCAGCCGACAGCGACAGGGCCAGGTGGTAGTCCAGTGACACGTCTTGTTCATTGGGGAAGTAGCCAGCGACCATCACCGCATAGTTGCCGGGCTCAACCACGTGTCCCCACTCGACCAACGCCCCGCCATGCCCAAAGCCCAAGATGCCCTCTTGCCATTCAGGCTGCATGGTGGGTCCCATCGGAACCTTGCACCCGTCGACCAGCTCGAACAAGAGCATGTCCCAGCCGTGATCGGCAGTCGTGAACTGGCCAGAGGCACACAAGGTGCCCTTTTCGGTCACATCCAACAGATAGAAATCGACGTCGCCGATGTAGTCGCCGGCCTCGCGCGGGGACCGGCTGCCAGTCTCGCCGCTGCAGTCGGAATCAGTGATCTCTTCGGCCAAGCGCGTGTCATGCCAGCCAAGTCCGTCGAGATTTCCAGAGACAATCCCACCTTCACCCAACGCCAATGGATGTTCCGTCGAGACGGTGGTTGGAAGGTCGTTGTCGGTGTCTTCGACCAGCGATGCCACCCAGTTGGGCTCTGCCGCCAACTCACGTGGATCGCTGCCAGCAGCGACCAGACCGTCGTCCTGCTCGATGTTCGCGAAGCGCGGCCAATCGGAACAGCCCGAGATTGTAAGGGCTGCAACGGGCAGGGCGAACCAGCTGATACGCAAGGTTGGATCCTCCAGGACACCGTTTCATACCGTGGTAGCACCGACAGACACAAGCGGTGTTCAAACAAACGCGTTAGCTCGCGAGGGCTCTCGTAAGGAGAAAGCGTGGCCGAAGAGCAGTCCGGAGGGCTCGCCCTCCCAGAACAAGATGCAGGTGCGGGCTTCAAGGCCGAGATGTGGGTGGCCAACACCTTCCTCGGCTATTGGAAGCAACTGCTGGTCGTGATCGTCATTGGCTTGATCGGCGTGCTGATCTACGGCATGTGGGCCAACCAGTACCAGCACCAGCAGCGAGCAACAACGGGGCAAATCGCCGATGTGCAGTTCAATCTGCCCAAAGACGCGGTCCCCGGATCGATGACCGATGCTCAGACCGCGACCTTCGCCGAGGCCGCTGGCAGACTCGATGAAATCGGAGCCGCTGCCGCGGGCACTGCTCGTGTCGAGGCCTACCTCAACGCCGCAGAGCTGTACCGCATGGTGGGCAACGCCGAGGCACAGCGCAGCTCGCTCGAGAACGCCGCAAAGGACTCCAGTGGCGCGTTGCAGTACGCGGCGGTGGGTGCCTTGGCCAACCTCGACCTCGAAGAAGGTCAGGGCGATGCGGCAGTCGAGAGGCTTCGCGGCCTCAAGGACAACATGACCGGAATGCTCTCAGAGCAGTCGACCATCGACCTAGGTCTGGCCCTCGAACACCTCGAGAAACCAGCGGACGCCGTCGTCGTCTACACCGAGTTTCTAGAGAAATGGCCCGAAAGCACTCGCGCGGACGATGTCGAAGCGCGGCAGCAGCGGATCATCGGAGACGGGGCCTAGCGATTGACCATCCTGCTCAATGGGCTGCTCGCAGTCTCCCTCGCGTGGGCAACCCCCGAGACCAGTGTTCCGTTCGAACAGCCCCTCAATCCGCCCGCGGCGGACTATCCCGGCAACTTCGACGGGCCGCCCGCCTTTCATTGGTCGGCCACGCTGCCCGGACAGCGGGTCAACGCCGCAAGCCACACAGAGCGTAGCCGCCCCGTCATCGTCGGTGAGACCCTGTTGGTCGGCGCCGCTGGCGGCGCGGGGCTCTATCGATTGTCTCGCCGAGACGGCTCCATACTGGGGCATTTCGCAGCCAATGCGAGCGTCGAGTCCGAGCCGGTTGTTCAGGATGAACGAGTATATTTCTCCGACACCGGTGGCACGACCTGGTGCTACAAGCTCGACGGTACCGAGCTGTGGCACCACGACAGCGGCGCCCCTGTGCTGGTGCGCCCGACCGTCTCGGCCGGTCTCGTCTACGTCACCAACGTCAATGACCTAGCTGTCGCGCTGCGCGTCGATACCGGGGCCCTCGAGTGGCAGTACCAGCGCAAAAAGGACCTCACTCGCGAAGCCGAGCTCGCGCTATTCGCCGCCCCTCCCGCCGCCGTGGCCGATGACTTGGTGGTGCTTGGTTTCTCCGACGGCGCGGTCGTCGGTCTCGAGGGTTCGTCTGGCACGGTTCGGTGGGAGCGCAGGGTAGGGGAGGGACGCTACCCCGACATCGTCGCCGGTGCGGTCGCGACGGGCACCGACATCATCGCGTCGGGCTACTTCAAGCCGGTGGTGGCCATTGATCTGACAACCCAGAACATCCGCTGGCGCATGGAGCACGGTGCCGCAGCAGCTGTCGCCGTCGACGAAGCGAGCGGTCTTATCTTCCATCCGGGCACCGACGGCCGCTTGCGCGCGATCATCACGCTGACCGGTGCATTGAAGTGGAGCTGGGCCAGCGGCACCAGCGGCGCCATGACCACCCCCGTGGTCACCGAAGCCGGCATTCTGATCGGCTCATCGGACGGCGCTCTGTACTTGATCGACCCCGATAGCGGCGTCGAGCTGTGGCGCTTTTCCGAGAATCACCTGCTCGAGGGCATCACGGTCGCGCCCGTAGTCGATGGACGCCAGGTGCTCTTCGTGACCAATGCCGGGCGCCTGTACAGCATGTTGGTGCCAACGCAGCGCGGTCAGGGCGATGCGTTTGCCAACTTCTTTCGCGTTGGCAAGTCCGAGGCTGAGGCTACGGACACGGCGAACTGACCGTGCCCGGCGTTCCCAGGTTGCCGTTGCCAATCACCGAGGTCGCGTCGCACCAGTTGCCCTGAACGTCGTTGTCGTCCGCGTCAAAGAACGCCGGCAACAGCTCCCAGGACACGCCCTGAGTGTTGCTCCAGCCGACCCAGTTGACCTCATCGACGTCCTTTTCAAGAAAGAGTCGGATGCCGTCCGCTGTGGCCAAAATGCCCGGAAGTTCCCACTCACAGACCAGCCCGCCGTTGGCAGACGCCGTGGTGCTGCCGCAAAAGAGCGCTACTTGGCCTGGTGCGATGATCACGGTGCCCAAAGTCTCGGTCGATGAGGCGCTGATGAGTCTGGCGCCAGTCAGGTCGGCAGATCGCGCCGAGGCGTTGTAGACCTCGACATATTGGCCAGCGGTGGAGCCACTGTCCGGCAACACCAGCACCTCGGTGAATAGCAGATCGCCGCGCAACACGAAGTCCTCGTCTTTCAGGCCGTCGCAGTCTTGGTCCAAGCCGTCGTCGATCTCGGGAGCGCTCGGATTGAAGGTGTCATCGGCATCGTCACAGTCGTTGCCGCCGAATGCATCGCTGTCGAACCCGTCGAGGTCCGCATCGAAATCAGACAAGCCGTCGCAGTTGGTGTCCACCCCGTCATAGATGGTGTCGACGGCTCCGGGCTGAATGTCTGCGTCGCCGTCGTCGCAGTCCGTGCCGCCGTGCAGGTCGCTGTCAAAGCCGTCACGGTCGACGTCGTAGTCAGACCAGCCGTCGCAGTCCTGATCGATTCCGTCGTAGGCGACCTCTGTGGCACCGGGCCAAGTGTCAGCGCGTGAGTCGTCGCAGTCGCCAGTGACATCGGTGAAACCGCTAGGCACCGTGCAGGCAAAGATGGTGCTGCCTCCGCCAAAGCCATCTGCATCGGAGTCGAGGTGCCACTCGAGTGCATCGAGGCTGTTGTTGTCGATGATGCCGTCGCAGTCCTGGTCAATGCCGTCGCAGACCTCATCCATGTGGGGGCCGAGCTGGTCATTGTCGTCGTCACAGTCTGTGCCGCCCGCAGCCGCCGCTTCTGAGCCATCGCTGTCGGCATCGAAGTCCACTAGGCCGACAATTTCCGTTGTGTAGGTCAGGTGCTCACTGCGGACGGTGAGCTCGCCGCGAGCCTCGGCATATTCCTCGGGCACAAACTCGACCAAGCCCTCGACTTCGCCGCCTGCCGGAACTTCGATGGGCGCGTCGCTGGCGCGGAAGGGAGCATCGGCGGACAGTGAGACCGCCGCGTCTGCTGTGCCCATGTTTCGAATGATGAAGGTGCCCGAGGTCAAACGGCCAATCGGTGCGTCCGACACGACGACCGTCGCGGGGAGGTCGATGTTCGACACGGGGAAGGCTTGGCCGCCCGGGTCACAGGCGAGCGCCAGCATGATCGGGAGTGGCAGCATGGTCAGAGCATAGCCGTGGTTGCGCTCCCTGCCCTGATTGGTTGGAATGTCCGATAATGTATATTATGGAAAGTAATAGATATCTAGAAACTGTCCCCTTTCGAGGCGGACAAACAAAAAGGGCCGCATCCGAGATGCGGCCCCTACGTCTGTGACGCGAATTCTTTGGAGTTGCTGTGCCTAGCGCCGGTTCATTCGCATCAGCAGCGTCAGCAAGTTCCAGAACAAGATGAGCAGACCCATGGTGACGGTGTAGGCACCGCCAACGTGCTGGTCGGTGCGCAGGTTGTGCATCACGAAGTTCATTTGGTACAGCAGACCGGCCGCCGACACTCCGACAAAGACGAAGCTGATGAGCAGGCCCATCGGTCCGCCGATCGGGAACACGAAGCTGATGGCCATCAGGGCCAGCATGGGCATGAACATGATGGACAGAGCGCCCTTGACGTAGGACAGCTCTTTGGGGCCCGTCATCAGGTACAGCAGCATGCCGCCGGCTGACAGCGCCACCAAGCCCATGGCCTGTGCGATGAACGCGAAGGGATTGCCTAGCGCCACGCTGCCCATGACCACGGCCTGGAGCAGCAGGTAGCCCATGGCCACGCCTTGGGCGACGGTGCCCGTGACGAAGCCGAGGGTGCGGGTTGCCGACGAGTCCGAGAAGACCATCTTCTGGGCGATCCAGTTGGCGTAGCCGTAGGCGCCCAGAATGATGACCAGCGAGACGATCTGGTTGGCGAACAGCCCCGGAGCCATCGCGATGACCCCAGCTGAGAGCGTGCCGGTGAATGCAGAGATGGTGAGACCCGCGAGGGTCAGCCCAGCGACCTTGCGCAGGTAGCTGGTGCGTGTCGCGTCGTCGGCCCGCATGATGGGCGTGCCGCTAGCAGCGTATGGATTTGAACGAGCCAAGAATGCCTCCGATGGTGTTCCTAGCCCCCTTACTAGGCACGAAATGGGGTGTCTGCAACCCCGTCTCGGGCCGTGAACATGGACGTCACCCTACAGAGCAGCGATCTCGCCGGGATCAAGCGGTTCGTAGCCCTGCCAGACATCGGACTGGCGGCTGTATGCGGCATCGAGAGTGGTTTCGTCGAGTCGGTCGGCGGCGGGCTCGACCTTGTCCTCGAGCAGATGGTTCTTGCGCAGCTGCCAGACGGTGTACGTCGTGAACGCCACGGTGACGCAGAATGCGAGCAGATCGTCCATCTGGCCAAGAATGGGGATGAAGTCGGGGATGAGATCGATGGGTGACAGGGTGTAGAGCACCTGTCCCAGCACCACGAGTGCGTTCATGCCAACGAGTTTCTTGTCTGAGTCGTCCATGGAAATGGCCTCCCTGAAAGAAGTACGACGGATCAGCTGAAGTATTGCCGAGACTGCTGAAGTTGCTAGACCACGCACATGGGTGACTCCGAACACATCAATGCCATTCTCGAGAGCCAGCATCCTGGCGCATACCGCTGTCTATCCGCCCTGGGTCGACGTTCTGTGTTTCCGCGAGGCATCTTGGCCCAGAGCGCCGAGGCCAAGGGCTGCGATCTCAAGGCCACCATCGGCCAGATCACGAATGGACGAGGGGATCCCCTCCCCCTCCCCTCGATGCGCAGCGCGCTCGACCTCAATCCACGGGTCAGCTTTCTGTACTCGCCGCAGCCCGGCCAGCCCACACTGCGCACGGCCTGGAGCTGGCGGCAGCGAGAGATCTCGAACGGATCAGAGGTGCCCGCGTCACTGCCACTCGTCACCCATGGCCTGACACAGGGCCTGGGGCTTGTCGCCGACATGTTTGCCGACGCTGACACCGAGGTCATCATCCCCTCGCCCTTCTGGGGCAACTACCGCCTGATCTTCACCCATCGCCATGGCGCCAAGCTGCGCCTGTTCCCGTTCTTTACCGACCAGGGATTCAACCTGCAGGGCCTAGCCGATACGCTGGACCAGGTGACCGGCAAGGCCGTCATCATCTTGAACATCCCCGGAAACCCCACTGGATACACGCCCGGGCGCGAGATGGCGGCTCGAATCGCCGAGGTCGTGGCTGCTCATCCGGGGCCAGCCGTGGTCGTGGTCGACGATGCGTACCAGGGCATGTTGTGGGAAGACGGCCTGTCTGACCGCTCCTTGTACTGGGACATCGCCGACAAGGCCGATCCCGAGCGACAGCTGGTCATCAAGCTCGACGGTGCGACCAAGGAATTCTTCTTCTTTCCCGGCCGCATCGGCTTCCTGACGCACAGCGCACAGGGCGAAGCCGCAGATATGCTCGAAAACAAGCTGAAGTGCCTGGGCCGCGCCACTGTGGGCAGTCCTCCAGGCCCTTCTCAGGCGTTGCTGCTCAAGGCATTGCAGACCGAATCGCTGCAGACTGAACTCGACGCGAACTTGGCAGTGCTCAAGAGGCGCTATCGAGCGCTCAAGAACACACTCAAGTCCCTCGACAACGACAAGCTCTTTCCCTACCCCTTCAACAGCGGCATGTTTGCCCTGGTGGGGCTCGATCCACAGCTCAGCCCGGAGCGCGTCCGCAAGCGCCTGATCGCTGAACACTCGATGGGCGTCATCTCGATCCCCTCCGTCAACGGCTTGCGCATCGCCTACGGAGCGACCGACGAGGCCGATCTGCCACGTCTGGTCGCGGCACTCGACGAGGTCGTGCGGACGTACAAGTGATGGACGCCCCCGGCGCCGGGACGGTGGTCCAGATTCACCGGGCAGGTGTGATCCGCGTGGGCTGGGTGGACCTGCCCATGGGCGCGCGGGTTCGCGTTGGGTCGGCGACAGGCGTGATTGCGGCTGTTCGAACTGAGGACCTGCTCATTCAGCTGCAGTCCGGTTCAGTCGGCATTGGCGACAGGCTGCAAGTCATCGGCGAGGCACCGCCTCCACTCCCTGTGATCCGGCCGTTCGCCCCTCTCGAGCGGCGCTTGTGGTGGCCGACCGGTTCGGCGTCAATTGACCTCATCGAGCCGATGTCGGACCGAATAGGCTCCCTGTGGATCTGCCCCACGCCGACCTCACGAACCGACATGCTCACGACTAGCTTGTCGCTGCCCCGTCCGGGCAAGCAGGTCGTGGTTCTGCCGGCGGCGACCCCGCATCTTGTCGAGCGCTGGCAGCGCCATGCATCGCGCATGGGCACTCAATTGCTGGTGGCTCGAAACACCGATCCGCCACGGGCACACCTAGACGTCCTCGACCAAGCGCTTGCCCGCGCCATCGAGCTTCGAGATGCCGGCAATCCAGTGGTGCTGGCGGTGGACGGACTGGGCCTTGCCGCACGCTCTGCCCGAGACCTCGCCCGTGTCATGGGACAAGCGCGCGACCCGTTCGGTTGGCCCATGGCGCTGGGTCAGCAGCTGGCGAGGCTGACCGACCACACCCCGATTGGCTCAAGTCCCCTCACCGTCATTGCCGCAGCGGTGCTCGATGAGCCAGGCCTGTTCGACGCGCTCACACCGTGGTTCGACCACCGGGTCGAGCTCGAGCGCCCGGCTCGCAGAGGATTGCTGCCCACCGTTCAGCTGCAGCGGGTGCCGGTCACCAAGCTGGGCTCGCGTTGGCTTCCCAGAGGGCTTCGACGCCGTGCTGGCCTGCTCAAGCTCATTGTGGGTGCCAGGGCCGCCGAGCGCTCACTCGTCGCAATCACCCAAGATCTCGAGCTGCAGGAACGCGTGCAGCTGATGGCGGAGCACTTGTCCGTGCTCAGCCAGCCCGTTGGCACCGCGCTTGACGCCAGCCAGCTTGAACAGATGGTGCCCGAGGATCTACCCCTTGCACTGAACTGGCTCTAGCCGAGGTCCATCATGCGCTGGAGCGGCTTGAGGGCGGCCAGGCGCAGCTCTTCATCCATTTCGATGCGGGGCTGCAGGTCACGCAGACACAGGTACAGCTTCTCCATCGTGTTCAGGCGCATGAACGGGCACTCGTTGCAGTTGCAGCTGTCGTCTACGCCAGGCAACGGCAAATATTCGGCGTTCGGATTGGCCTTTTCCATCTGGTGGATGATGCCCGGCTCAGTCCCGACGATGAACTTGGTGAACCCGCTGTCCTTGGTGTAGTTGAGCAGGCTGCTGGTGCTGCCGATGTGGTGGGCGTGGGCCAAGATTTCGGGCTCGCACTCTGGATGGGCGATGACCTTGGCATCGGGGTGGGCAGTCATCAGGTCCAGCAGCTTTCGCTCGCTGAAGGTCTCGTGAACGATGCATGAGCCCTGCCACAGCACCATGTCGCGGCCGGTCTTCTTGATGAGCCAGGCGCCCAGGTTCTTGTCAGGCGCAAACAGAATCGGGGCATCGGCAGGCAGGCTCTCGATGACGCGGACCGCGTTCGAGCTGGTGCAGATGATGTCGGACAGCGCCTTGGTCTCGGCTGAGCAGTTGATGTAGCTGACGACGAGGTGGTCGGGGTGGGCCTCTTTCCAGGCGCGCAGCTCATTGCCGGGACAAGAGTCCGCGAGAGAGCAGCCCGCTGCCATGTCGGGGATGACCACCGTGCGCGTGGGATTGAGAATCTTGGCGCCCTCGGCCATGAAGTGGACACCACAGAAGACGATGACGTCGGCTTGCGTGTCGCGAGCCGCCTTGGCTAGCTGCAGCGAGTCGCCGATGAAGTCCGCAAGGTCCTGAATCTCGGACTCTTGGTAGTAGTGAGCCAGGATGACCGCATTCCGCTCTTTGCGAAGTCGTTCGATCTCGTCTTCGAGGTCGACGCCTGCAGGAAGTCCAAGTTCGCTACCCATGAGCCACCTCTGTGTTGTGGGGCGTCTATTCTAAGCACCAACAGTCTATGCGGCGCGCACATCCGTCGAATCGTCGGTGGCACCCAGCTCGCCCAGTGTGGTGAGCTCGCCAGCCTTGCGACGGCTGTACACGTGCGGGGCGATCAGCATGACGGCGACGATGGAGCCGAGGACGACGCGGCTGACGATGTCTGGGCTGAAGAAGACCAAGACGGGCAGCGCGACGCTCATGGCGACCAGGTAGCCGAGCAGGACGGCGGGGACCTTGACCGCGGCATCAGAGAGCCACTCGGTGCAGGCCAGCACACTGTCTTGCAGTCCGGGGACCACGACCACGAGCAGCACCGCGAAGCTGTTGAGGTAGAAGTGCGACAAGGCGATGGTCAGGCCGGCCTCGAAACCAGGCTGGCCAACGGCGGTCGATGCCGCCAGCAGTGCGGTCGTCGTGGTGCCGATGTTGGCGCCCAGGATGAACGGGAAGATCTGGCGAAGGCTGAAGAAGCCCATGGCGGCCAGCGGGACAACCATCGAGGTGGTGGCCGAGCTGGACTGAACCAAGATGGTCAGGATGAGGCCGCGCATGAATGTGTCGAGCGGGTGACTGCCCAGCAGCTTGACGCCGATGGCCTCGACGTCGATGTCGTCGGTGGGGTCGTCGTTGTCGAGGTTGAGGGCCGTGCGCATCGTAGCGCTGAAGCCCTTGAGGGCGACGAAGAGTGCGACGAAGCCGAGCACAACCATCACCCAGCCGGGCGCGCCAGCGTGCATCATCGCCTTGGCGACGGGCTTGGTGTAGGTGCCGGGGCTGACCCAGGTCAGCACCTCCATCATGTTGCCACCGCCTGCGAGGGCGCCGCCAATGCTTCCGGCGGTCCACTCGGACAGGTTGTGGATGAGTCCGAAGGGAAGCTCAAAGGCCAGCAGGATGCCAGTGACGAGCACGGCGTTGAACAGGCCGTGCACGACGGCGGTGCCGACTGCGCGGCGGAAGCCGGGGTTGCGTCGAGCGAACAACAGCGCCCAGGCATCTTTGAAGATGTTGCCCGTGAACTGCCGGGTCTCGGCTGCAAAGGCCACCAAGCTCGAGGTCACAGAGGTGCCCAAGTTGGCGCCATGCACGATGCCGATGGCGATGATCAGCGGCACGATCTCTTCTTGGGTCAGCACCACGGCCATCGATGTGACCGTCGACGAGGACTGGACCAGCGAGGTTCCGATGACGCCGATGACGAATGAGACCAGCTCGGTAAAGTCGGCGGCGTGATCGTGTAGGTAAGCCTTCAAGGGGGCCTTGAAGGAGGCTTTCATGCCGGCGCCCATAAAGGCGATGGACAGGAAGAACACGTAGGCCCACGGCAGCAGCTTCAGAATGCTGATGCCGACCGATGCCTGACTGGTGTTCTGGGGGTTTGCTTTGTTCACTTGGATCTACTTCCCTTGGTTTCGCTGCTCATCTAGCCCCGGTTCGTGACGGCTATGTGACAGGGGGGCGAACTTGGAGCAGCGGAAGCGACTCGGCCTACGTTCCCCGTGGGTGGTGATCCGCGTGAATGCGCTTCAGGCGGGCGGTTGTCACGTGCGTATAGATCTGGGTGGTCGTGATGTCCGAGTGCCCCAACATGGCCTGCAGAGAGCGAAGATCGGCGCCGTTCTCTAGCAAATGGGTCGCAAAGCTATGGCGAAGCACATGAGGCGAGACCTTGCCTTTGATGTCTGCCGCTCGCGCGTGCTTGCGCAGGCGCTGCCAAAAGTTCTGGCGCGTCATGGCACGGCCGTGGCGGCCCACAAACAGCTCGGCCGTACGGACCAGAGGGTCAAAATGCGGCCGCGAAAACTTCTTGTACTGAAGGACCAGAGCCAGGGCGCGCTCACCGATCGGAATGAGGCGTTCTTTGTCGCCCTTTCCCCTCACCAGGACCAGGCCGACCCGGTCGTCCATGCGGGCGCGCAGCAGACCGACGAGCTCGGACACACGAAGGCCCGTGCTGTACAGCACCTCGATCATTGCCGCATCGCGCAACCCCAACGGATGGCTGCGGTCGGGCGCCGAAAGCAGCGCTTCAACCTGAGTTGTCGACAGCACCGTGGGCAGCGGCTGGGAGAACTTGGGACCCTCGACCAGCACGGTGGGGTCGTCCTCGAGCACCTTCTCGCGTACCAGAAAGCGGAACAACTGCCGCACCGACGTGCGCACACGGGCGATTGACCGCAGGCCCAGTCCTTGGGCATCGAGCCAGACCAGGTGATCACTCAGGTGCTGTCGGGTGACCGCCCCTGGAGAATGCACGTCTTGGTCGGCAAGCCACTCTGAAAAGCGCCGTACATCCCGACCATAGGCCGCCACAGTGTTGTCGGAGCTGTGACGCTCGACCTTGAGGTAGTAGATGAAGCCATCGACTGCCGCTTGCACCTAGAGCAGGCCCTTGAGCGCATAGAGCGCCGCATGGGCATCGCGCGGACTCATGGAGTCGGGGTCGAGGTCATCGAGAGCGTCGCGCAAGGCATCGGCTGCTGCTGGGGCCGCCGAGCTGACGTCTTGGGCTTCGACAGGTGGGCCGGTGACGCCAAACAAAGACAGCTGCTGGCGGTCGTTGCGAGGCGCGTACTTCTCGAAGTGGGTCAGCAGCGTGCGAGCCCGCTCGATCACGGGATCGGGAAGCCCAGCGAGGCGTGCACATTGAATGCCGTAGGAGCGGCTGGCACCGCCTTCTTTCAGGCGACGTAGAAAGACAATGCGGTCTCCCCACTCGCTCACAGCTACGGACAGATTGACCACTGCGGGCAGCTCGACAGACAGCTCGGTGAGCTCGTGGTAGTGCGTTGCGAACATGGTGCGGCAGCCAATGCGCTGCACGATGTCCTCGGCGACCGCCCAGGCGATGGACAGGCCATCGTATGTACTGGTTCCACGCCCGATCTCGTCGAGCACCACCAAGCTGCGCTCAGTGGCGTGCTTCAGAATCGTCGCCGTCTCAGCCATCTCGACCATGAAGGTCGACTGGCCGCGGGTGAGGTCATCGGTAGCACCCACTCGAGTGAAGACCCGGTCGCAGACACCAATGGTCGCGCTATCAGCTGGAACGAAGCTGCCCATCTGGGCCAGCAGCACGATGAGCGCAATCTGGCGCATGATGGTGGACTTGCCCGCCATGTTTGGCCCGGTCAACACGATGAGCTGTCGGTCGCCGCCCAGAGCCACATCGTTGGGCACAAAGCGCTCTTCAGTCATCAGGGCCTCGACGACGGGGTGCCGGCCTCCGACGATGTTCAGCGCATTGCCGCCGTTGATGGTCGGGCGTACCCAGCGATTCCGAACCGCAATCTCGGCCAAGTTCGCTAGAGCGTCGAGCGAGGCGAGCCCCCGCGCGAGGGACTGAAGCCGTTCGGACGCACTGGCCACCCTGTCGCGAACCTCGGTGAACAGGCTGTACTCGAGGCTCTTGCGGCGTTCATCGGCGCCCAGGACTCGCTCTTCGAGCTCTTTGAGCTCGGGGGTGATGTAGCGCTCGGCATTGGTCAGGGTCTGCTTGCGCAGGAAGCGCTCGGGCACCTTGTGCAGGTGGGCCCGCGTGACCTCGATGTAGTAGCCAAACACCTTGTTCCGGCGAATCTTCAGGGTGGCGATGCCCGTCTTGACACGCTCGTCGGCCTCCATCGCACTGATGACCCCCACGCCGTGCACCGAGATGTCGACGATCTCGTCGAGCTCGCCATGGGCGCCTCGTTTGATCAGACCGCCCTCGGTCAGCGAGATGGGCGGGTCCTCGACAAGCCAACGCTGCAGATCTCGGGCGATGTCATCGCACAGCTCGGTGGGCACGTGCACAGCCAGGAGCGCGTGGTCCGCCACGGTGGCGACCGCATGAGGTGCGGCCAATAATGAACGACGCAACCCCGCCAGATCACGAGCGTGGGCCGTTCCCTGGGCGACGCGAGCGGCAATTCGCTCGATATCGGCCACCTCGGCCAAGGCCTTGCGCAGGCCGTCGCGCCGGTCTCGTTCGTCGACCAGGACCTCGACCGCGGCGTGGCGCTGACGGATGGTCTCAGGGTCCAACAGTGGAAAGCTGAGCCACTCGCGGGTCATGCGCGAGCCCATG
>CAYYHT010000030.1:0-21823 GCA_964471355.1 uncultured Enterobacteriaceae bacterium | reverse complement strand
GTCGCTGGCGTCGGGGTTGATTGCGTCGATGAGGTCGTTGCAGTCGCTGTTGTCGGGCACCATCCCGTCGGGAGCGCGGCACGTGGTGTCCTCGGTGGCGTTCATGTTGCCGTAGCCGTCGCCGTCGAGGTCGGGGTACCAGGGGCCGCCGGTCAGGCCCTCGTTGTTCGAGCCATCGCAGTCGTTGTCGATGTCGTCGCAGATCTCGGTGGCCCCGTCGTTGACGTTCGGGTCGCCGTCGTCGCAGTCGGTGTAGTCGGCGAGGTAGCCGGGAGGCTGGTCACAGCCTTGGTCGGTCGACAGGTTGCCGCCGTGGCCGTCGCCGTCGAGGTCGCCGTACCAAAAGGGTGCCGCGGCGGGGTTGTCGTCGACGATGCCGTTGCAGTTCTCATCGATGTCGTCGCACTGTTCGGGGTGACCCGGGTGCACTTCGGGGTTGGTGTCATCGCAGTCGGTGCTGCCTGGCACGTAGTCGTCCGGTGCCGAACACTCGGTGACCGAGTCCGACGCATCGCCGAAGCCGTCTCCGTCGTCGTCGAGGTAGTACGTCGCCGCACCGACGGCGAGCGAGCCGTCGATGGTGCCGTTGCAGTCGTTGTCGATGTCGTCACAGAACTCGGTGGCGCCGGGGTTGACGCTGTTCTGGCTCTCGTCGCAGTCCCCCGAGAACTCGGCGTAGCCAGCAGGCCGGTCGCAGGCCATCGTGGTGTCTGACTCGACGCCGTATCCGTCGCCGTCGGCATCGCTGTAGAACTCGGTGCCCGAGCTTGCATCGAGTCCGTCGTCTTGGTCGTCGGCGTCTCCGTCGCAGTCGTTGTCGAGCTCGTCGCACAGCTCGGTGGCGTCTGGATTTACGTCGCCGTCGTTGTCATTGCAGTCTTCGCAGGCGGCAAATCCGTCGCCATCGCCGTCGTCATAGCCGGTGAAGCCGTCGCAGTTGTAGTCGTTGGGATCGGCGCAGTCGTCTTCGAGCGCGCCGGGGTTGTAGGCGGCGTCGCCGTCGTCGCAGTCCTCGGCCCGCTGTACCCATGCGGGGTCGGGGTCACAGGACTCGACGAGGGTGGTCACATCGCCATAGCCATCGCCGTCACTATCGACGTAGTAGGTCTGTGCGATTTCATCGATGTCACCGTCGCAATTGTTGTCGAGCTCGTCGCAGATTTCGACAGCAGCGGGTGAGACGTCGGGGTTTGCGTCGTCGCAGTCGACGTCGTTGAACCAGCCGTCACCGTCGGAATCAACCCGGGGTCCAGCCTCGCCGGTGTCGGTTCCTAGCGGGTTTATGCCGTCAGTGTCGGAACCCCCGCGGGTGCAACCAGCGATAATCAGCCACAACAACGATGCATAGAGTCCGCGCATGCTTCCAAGGATATCGGATCAACGGGGTCGCCCGCCACGAACAGTGGATCAGCGCCAGGGAGCGTGGCGCGTATCGATCGCGTAATCCTTGCGCAGGGGATGCCCTTCCCAGTCCTCGGAGAGCATCAGCCGCCGCATGTCCGGATGTCCGGTAAAGAGCACTCCGACCAGATCGAACTGCTCGCGTTCTTGCCAGTCGGCGCCGGCGAACAGGGGAACAAGCGTAGGGATTTCTTGGCCGGGTTCCAGCCGAACCCTCCACCAAAAATGTGGGGACCCCCCGGTGGCGGGGTTCCGCAGGACCGTGGCGACTTCGAAGTGCTCGGGAATGGGCTCGGGCTCTTCGGTGGCTCCGCGCGCCTTCTTGGGCTTTTCGAAGGGGAAGTGGGTTGCAATGACCGAGACATAGAGCGTGTAGCCGAGCTCTTTGAGGAAGCTGGCGAAGGCCACATGCTGGTCTGCGGACACCATCGGGCCGCTGACATCAAGCTCGCCATCGGCGGACAGAACGTCCGGCCACTGGGCTGCCACTGCGGCACGGACTTCGTCGGAGATCTCGGACATGTCGTGCGTTGCCATCAGTCGTTGACCCCGCCTTGGCGTGTGATGTCGTCGTCGTTCTCTTTGTATGCGTTGCCACCGAGACCGAGAATGCGGCTGGCTGCGAGCTGCTGGGCCGACAGATCGGGGTCGCGGTCGCCCATCTGGTCTTCGAACCGGCGAATCTCGGGGCGAATCATCTTGTCGCGCTCGGGGCGGTCGTCGCGCTCGACCCACTCGCCGGCGCGCTGCATGTCGACCTTTTCTTGCAGGCGCTTCATGCCGATCATGACCTGGTCTGCATTGGGAGGGCAGCCGGGGATGTACACATCGACGGGAACCATGGTGTCGACACCCGGCACCACACTGTAGATGTCGCGGTAGAAGTCGCCGGAGATGGCGCAGCTGCCCATGGCGATGCACCACTTGGGCTCGGGCATCTGGTCCCAGAGCTTCTTGACGCGCGGCGCCATCTTGACCGTGATGGTGCCGGCCACAACCATGACGTCGCAGTGTCGAGGGGTCGGTCGAATGATGGTGCCCATCATGTCGAGGTCGACACGGCTGGCTGCCGCGGTCATGAACTCGATGGCGCAGCAGCTGGTGGCCATCGGGAAGATCCAGAGGCTGTGCTTTTCGCCCCAGTGCAGCAGCTGATCGACCGATGCCGTGGCGATCGAGAGCCCCGGCATGTTGTGCATCATGTTGTAGATGGGATGCTCGAAGGTGCGTCCGGTCTCGTCTACTGCCATTTGATGGCTCCCTTGCGGACCGCGTAGGCCCAGCCCAGCAGCAAGATGCCCAGGAAGATGAACATGTCGATGATGGCTATGCTGCCGACCTCGGTGATGTTCAGCGCCCACGGAAACAGGAATGCGGCCTCGACGTCGAACAACACAAAGACCAAGGCAACGATGTAGTACCGGGGGTGGAATCGCACCCAGGCGGCACCGTCAGGCTCTTCGCCGCACTCGTAGTTGTCGTACTTGCCGGGGGTATAGACCTTGGCTTTGACGCTGAACAACAACGTGCCCGCCAACATGCTCAGCGGCACGGTGGCGCAGATTGCCAAGAAGACTAGAGCGGGAATCCACTGTTCCATAGGCTGCGGGTAACACCGTGGCGGTGGTTTCCAACCGCCGGCCCATCAATCGACGAGGTCGGACAGCCTGACCCAGCCGGTGTCGGTGCCGTAGCGCACGAGGTATGGCGGCACATCGCGCTTGCCCGTGACCCGCGACAATGGCCAGGGTCCGTACACCGCGTCCTCGGCCATAAAGAACCAGCGCGGAATGAAGGCATCGGCTTCGGCGAGATTGCGCAGCATGTCCAGTTCGGTCTGGTAGGCGTGAATCTCGTTGGGTTCCCACTGGTTGTTTTCGTTCTTGTCCCAGTTCTTGAGCAGCTCTTTGCCCATCCAGGCTTCGTCCCGCATCTCGGCTTCGAACTCGAGAATGGAGAGCAGGCGGCCCAGCTGCTTGCTGGCCCAGGTCTGGCCCTCGTCTTTCATCGTGTCCAGCACGGTGCGAAGCTCGGCGAACACCTCGTGCTCGGTGCGCTTGAGCACATCCCGCTTCTTTTTGCGGCGCTGAGGACGCTGAATGGTGTCGAGGTCGATCTGCAGCGCGCGGATCTCTTCGGCGTGACCTGGCAGGCCAGCGTCGGCAAAGGCGTCTGCGAGTTCGTTGAGGCGTCCGCTCATGGACGATGTGTAGCACACGTTAGGCGCAGTTCATGCGGCTCGCTCCCATGATGCTGACCCTTGTGGCGTGCACACCCGGATCCTCCACCGATGGAGTGGCCCGCGGGTCGGTGCGTCTGGGATTCCCTCTTCCCCAGCGCGACCTGTTCACCGAGGTCATCGGAGTCGACCACGATCCCGTCGATCACGATGACTCACCCATCGGCGGCGCCATCTGCACAAACTTCGAAGGCGAGCACTTTCCATCCTGCTACGACGGCCATCGGGGCACGGACTACCTGCTCGATGGCGGCTTTGAGACGATGGACGCCGGCTCGGCTGAGATCGTCGCTGCGGCGACAGGGGTCGTCATCTCCGTTCGTGACGGCGAGTACGACCGGTGCCACATCGGCGATGACTTTGACGTCACCTGCGATGGCAACTCGGGCCGGGCAAACCACGTCATCCTCGAGCACATCGACGGAACCCAGACCAACTACTGGCACATGATGAAGGACTCGATTGTCGTCGAAGTGGGCCAGGTGGTGCCCTGCGGTTCAATGCTGGGCATGGTTGGCAGCAGCGGAAACAGCAGCACGCCGCACCTGCACTTCCAGGTCGAGCGCTATGACCAGCGCATCGACCCCTACGCTGGGGTTGAGTCCCAGCCCGAGACGTGGTGGTCTGGCCAGGACTCCGACGACGGACTGCCGGAGGCCGGATGCGCTGGCTGATGGGGCTCGCACTCCTGTCGGGCTGCCTTCCGGGCAAGGTCAGCTACGGCGATGTCGAGGTGTTGCCGCTCGTGCATCCGGCAAACGATCGCAACCGCTGGTACGTGGTGGTGGATACCGGAGAACACGGCGAACACCTGTTCTTCTTGGACACCGGCTACTCGATCACGACCTGTGACGATGCATTCGCAGAGGCCCTATCGCTGCCGGTCAAGGGGCGAATGATGGTGCGTGGCGACGCGGGGGTTCTGGCCGCCGGGCGCTCGGTCATTCCCTCCATGAACATCGGTGGTCACCGCGTCGAGAACTTCCGGTGCATGACCCGCGACCTCGATTCAACCTCTTCGATCAAAGACCCCTAAGAGGTCGCCGTTGCCGGTGTGATCGGAGCCGATCTGCTGCAGCATTTCTATGTGACCATCGACCCCACGACAGCGACCGTGAGGCTGTCCGATCCGCATGAGATGCGCTTGGAAAAGGGGGCTGACGATGTCATTCGACTGCCACGCGAGAACGTGTGGAGCCCACGCCGAGCATTGGCGGTCGAGCTTGGCGGCAGCAAGCTGCATCCCGTCATCGACACCGGCACATCCGGAACCCACATCGACGGCGAGCGCCTGGGACTCGAGTGGGTTCGCGTGAGAGAGGGAGCAATCGTTCGAGCCAGTGGCGCTGATGGCATGGTCGTGCGCGACATCTACTTCTATGAAGAGGACATCGGCTTTGCGGGCCAACAGCTGCAAGGCGTCTCGCTCATCAGTCGCGAGAGCGTCCCTTGGAAGGACGGACTGCTGGGACTGAACGTGCTGGGGCAGTTCCACCAGGAATACGACTGGAGACGAGGCCGTGCCCGCCTCGTGCCAATCGAGGGCAGCGATGTGCCCAGCTGGCGCGAGTGGCAACACAACCACATCAAAGAGTAGCCGTCAGGCGGTGTGTGACCGCTGGCTAGTTCTTGTCGACCTGTAGGTCGTAGGCGCCCTGGACGGTGCCACGGCTGCGGTGGACGCGGACCAAGAACTCGTGGCCGGCGTAGTAGTCGGGCACGGTGTACACCAGGTACTCGTTGTCGCTGATGGTGTCTGCGGATGTGGCCTGGGTGACCGTTCCGTCGCCGTTGAGCAGGTACAGACGCAGGGCGAAGTCGTTGTCGCTCTGAGTGAACGTGAGCTGGCCGTTGACCACCTCGCCGGTGTTCAGGACGCCGATGGAGTAGTAGTCGTCATCGCCAACGCAGCTGGTGTGGCTGGTCGGGGTGCCGCTGTTCACGTTCGCGCTGTAGTCCGCTGTCTGCAGCCAGTGGTCGTTCGGCTCGTCGCCGTCGCTGACACACGCGGTGCCGCTCTTGCTGAAGTCGAGGTCGTAGGCTGCGGTGGTGGTGCCACGGCTGCGGTAGACGTACAGCAGGTAGTCGCCTGACTGGTACGGCGTGTACAGGAGCCACTCGTTGTCGGTCAGCGTGTCGGTGCCGGACCGGCTGGTGATGGTGCCGTCGGAGTTGCGCTGGTAGATGCGCATGCCCAGATCGTTGTCGGAATGCTGGAACGAGATGCGGGCGCTGACCTGCTCGCCGTTGTCGGCGCTGAACTCGTACCAGTCGGCGTCTCCGACACACAGGCTGAGGCCCGGGTAGGTGCCGTCGGGCAGGGTTGCACCCTGTGTCCAGTGGTCGTTCTGCTCGAAGCTGTCGGGCACACAGGCTGTGCCCGTGACGTCGACATTCATGGAGTAGCTGGCCGTGACCGCACCGCGAGAGCGGTAGACGTAGATCAAGAAGGTGCCGCCGTCGTAGGGACGGTAGTTCACTTCTTCGTTGTCGGTCAGGGTGTTGCTGCCCGAGCGGTAGGTCCAGGTGCCGTCGCTGTTGAGCTTGTAGATGTTCAGGCCCAAGTCGTTGTCGGCGTGGTTGAAGCCGATGTCGGCGCTGATGAGCTGTCCAGCGTCGGCGTCGATGGCGTACCAGTCAGTGTCGCCAACACACAGGGTCTGTGCGGGGTAGCTGCCAGGCAGAATCGTCGGGGAGTCGTCCGGGTTGTTGTTCGGCTCTTCGGTGTCGGCCGAGCAGCCAGCACCGGAGATGCCCACGTCGATCTCGTATTCCGCAAGCTGCGTTCCACGGGTGCGGTACACATAGACCAGGAACTCACCGGTCTCGTAGGGACGGTAGGCGATGGTCTCGTTGTCGGTGAGCGAGTTGCTGCCCGAGCGGTAGCTGATGGTGCCGTCGGCGTTGAGCTTGTACAGCGCGACGCCCAGGTCGTTGTCGGCATGGGTGAAGGTCACCGAGATGTCCATCAGCTGGCCGTTCTCGCCGTCGATCTGGTACCAGTCCGAATCGCCGACGCACAGGGTCTGGGTCGGGTAGTTGCCCGATGCCAAGCCCGCAGCCTCGGAGTACGCGTCGTTGGGCTCTTGCGCATCGGCCACACAGGCGTCGCCAGCGAGGGAGAAGTCCATGGTATAGGTCGCGAGCACGGTGCCACGGCTGCGGTAGACGCGGGCAATGAAGGTGCCGTCCTCGAAGGGGCGGTAGTTGATGGTCTCGTCGTCGGTGACGGTGTTGCTGCCGGCCCGGTAGGTCAGCGTGCCATCGTCGTTGAGCTTGTAGATGTTCAGGCCTAGGTCATTGTCGGCGTGGTTGAAGCCGATGCTGGCGGTGATCATCTGGCCATTGGTGGCCGTGAAGCTGTAGTAGTCGTCGTCGGCCACGCACAGGGTGGTCGAGCCATAGGTGCCAGGCACCAGGTCGGCTGCGTCGTTCCAGTGGTTGTTCGGCTCGAAGCTGTCGTCGACACAGGCATCGCCCAGAATGGCAACGTCCAGGTCATAGGCGCCGGTCTGGCTGCCATGCGTCGGCCAGACCCACAGCAGGTAGGTGCCGGTGGTGGGCGGACGGTAGTTGATCGTCTCGTTGTCGCCCCAGGTACTGGACTGGGCGCGGTAGCTGATGGTGCCGTCGTCGAGCAGCTGGTAGACGCGAATGGCTAGGTCGCCGTCCGCTTCGCTGAACAGCAGATCGGCGGAGAGCACCTGGCCGTTCTCGAGCTCGACTTGGAACCAGTCGTTGTCGCCGAGGCAGATGGTGCCGCCCTCGAAGACCGTGTCCCCGCTCACGACCGTGGCGTCGAAGTAGCCGTCGTTGGGCTCCATAAAGTCCGGTGCGCAGGCGTCGCCGGTGATGTCGACGTCCAAGCTGTAGACCACGTTCGATGTCTCGGCGCCGCGGGTGGCGTGCATCAGGAAGGGTCCGGTGCCGCTGACCCGCGTGGAGAGCTGAGCGCCGCTCGTTGTCGACTGGGACTCGGCCAACCAAGCGAGCTGACCCGACGCGTCTTCGCTGTACAGCGTTGCGATCAGGGCATTGTCGCCAGCAAATCCAAAGTCAGCGGTGAGGACTTGGCCGTCTTGCACGGGGATCTCGTACCAGTCGTCCTCGCCAAAGCAGACACTCATGTTCTCGTAGGTGCCGGCTTCGAGGAGCCATGGCTCGCCGCCGGAGTCGTTGGGCTCGTAGGCGTCACGGGAGCACTCGCTGCCGGTGACGCGCACGTCGAGGTCAAAGCTGTTCTGAGACAGGTTGATGTCGTCGCCGTAGACGCGAATCAACAGGTCCTGGTTTTCGGCCAGCACGTGACGCACTGACTCGACGCTGGTGATCGACACACTCTCGTCGAGGGTCGAGCCGTCGATGGTCATGAGCTCCATCTGCAGGTCGCCGTCGGCTTGCGGGAAGGACAGGTCGGCCTCGACCATCTGTCCCGCAAAGGCGTTGATGCTGTACCAGTCGGAGTCGCCCGTGCACAGCAGTCCGCTGACTTGGGTGGCTCCGTCGACGAAGTCCTCCTGGTTGAGCGGTGTGGGGGTGCTCTGGCTGTCTTGCTCGTCGTCGCACTGTGTGGAGACGTCGGCGCGGCAGCCGGCCAGCAGGGTGATGGTCAAGAAGAACGGAGTAAGGGTCTTGAAAGTCATGTTCGTTCCTCCTTAGTTGATGTCTGCGATGAGGGAGTAGGTGCCTTGTACGGTCCCGCGGGACCGATAGACGCGAATCGCCGCTTCCCAGCCGTTGTAGGTGCTGGAAACGGTGTAGGAAATGGTCTCGTCGTCCGTGGTGCTGTCACTCGAGCGCACATTGACGTAGGCGCCTGTGGTCGGGTTGATGGCGTACAGCGCCAGGCCGAAGTCGTTGTCGGCGTGGGTAAAGCTCGCCGTCGCAGTGACGACATCCGAGGTGCTCAGGGTGCCGACGTCGTAGTAGTCATCGTCCGAGACGCACATGGTCAGCGGCTCTGCGGGACCGCCGAGCTTGCCCGTGAAGTCCGTGGCCTGCAGCCAGTGGTCGTTGGGCTCGAAGATGTCGGGGATGCAACCCGAGCCCGACAGATTCAGGTCCAGGTCGTAGCCCGCCGTGGTCGTTCCGCGGCTGCGGTAGACGCGCAGCAGGAAGTCGCCGCTGCGGTAGGGGGTGTAGACCGCGAACTCGTTGTCGGACAGCGAGTCGGCGCCGGCACGGCTGATGATGGTGCCGTCGGTCCGTCGCTCGTAGATGCGCATGCCCAAGTCGTTGTCGGCGTGGGTGAAGGTGATCTGTGCGTTGATCAACTCGCCGTTCATGGCCGAGAACTCGTACCAGTCGTCGTCGCCGACGCACAGGCTCAAGCCCGTGTGCGTGCCGGGGGTGATGGCCGAGGTCTCGGTCCAGGTGTTGTTCGATTCGAAGCCGTCGGGGACGCATGGCGTGCCGTTGACAGCCACATCGAAGTCGTAAGTGGCGACTTGAGTGCCGCGGGTTCGGTAGACATAGATGAGGAAGGTGCCGCTGTCGTAGGGCTGGTAGTACACCGTCTCGTTGTCCGTGAGGGTGTTGCTGCCGGAGCGTCCCGACCAGGTGCCGTCGTCATTCAGCTTGTAGATGGCCATGCCCAGGTCGTTGGCGTCGTGGTCAAAGCTGATGTTCGCGTAGATGACCTGGCCGTTGCTGGCGTCGACCGTGTACCAGTCGGCATCGCCCACACACAGGCTCTGTGCGGCGTAGCTGCCGTCGGCCACAGGGATCGCTTCGGGCACCGCGTTGTTGGGCTCGAAGCCGTCGGGAACGCAGACCGAGCCGCTGATGTTCACAGTCAGGCCGTAGTTCGCGACCTGTGTGCCACGGGTTCGGTAGACATAGACCACGAAGTTTCCGTCGGTGAACGGGCGGTACAGGATGTGCTCGTTGTCGGACAGGCCGTTGCTGCCGGCTCGGTAGGTGAGCGTGCCGTCGTCGTTGACCTTGTAGAGCGACACACCGATGTCGTTGTCGGCGTGCAGGAACGAGACGTCGATGTCGATGAGCTGGCCGTTTCCGGCGCTGATCTCGTACCAGTCGGCGTCACCGACGCACAGGGTCTGGTTGGGGTAGCTGCCCGGTGCGAGGGGTTGAGCTTCGGCGTAGCCGTCGTTCGGCTCTTGGGTGTCGGCCACACAGGCGCTTCCCTGGACCGCGAAGTCCATGGTGTAGGTGGCCAGTGCGGTGCCGCGGCTGCGGTAGACGCGAGCGAGGAAGTCGCCGTCCTCGTAAGGCAGGAAGTTGACCTCTTCGTCGTCGGTCAGTGTGTTGGAGCCTGCCCGATTGCTGATCGTGCCGTCGTCGTTGAGTTTGTAGATGGCCAAGCCCAGGTCGTTGTCATCGTGCTCGAAGCCGATGGACGCGCTGATGACCTGGCCGTTGTTGGCGGTGAAGGCGTACCAGTCGTCGTCGCCGACGCACAAGGTCATGTTCGCGTAGGTTCCGTCGGTGAGGTCCTCGGCTTCGAGGTAGCTGTTGTTGGGCTCAAAGCTGTCGTCGATGCACTCGTCGCCAAGCAGCGACACATCGAGGTCGTACTGGCCCAGGGCCGAGCCGTTGGTCGGCCAGACCCACAGCAGGTAGGTGCCGGCGAAGGTCGGACGGTAGGTGATGGTCTCGTTGTCGGTGTAGGTGGCGGACTGCGCGCGGTAGCTGATGGTGCCGTCGTCGAGCAGCTCGTAGATGCGCAGGGCCAAGTCGCCGTCGCTGTTGTTGAAGAGCAGGTCGGCGTTGATGACCTGGCCATTGGCGACGTCGATCTGGTACCAGTCGTTGTCGCCCAGGCAGATGGTCGCATCTTCGATGAGCGTGTCGCCCGACAGGACAGTCGGGGTGTAGTAGCCGTCGTTGGGCTCGCTGGCGTCGGCCACACAAGCGTCACCGGTGACGTCGAGCTCGAGGGCGTAATCTGCGTTGATGGTCTGTGCCCCGCGGGTCACGTGCAGCAGGAACTCGCCCTCGCCCGACACCCGATTGACGACCTGTGAGCCGTTGGCGGTCTCTTGGGTGGCGGCCACGTAGACCAGCCCGCCATCGGCGTTGCGCCGGTACAGGGTGGCACCGAGGTCGGCGATGTTGGGGTCGAAGAGCAGCTCGGCCGAGACAATCTGTCCGTCGACTGCGGGGATGGAGTACCAGTCGTCTTCGCCGAAGCAGACGGTCAGGTCTGGGTGTGAGCCAATCGCGAGGTCAGCGGGCTCGCCGCCGCTGTCATTGGGCTCGAGGGCGTCACGGACACATGCGGCGCCGGTGACTTCGAGGGACAGATCGTATGCGTTCTGTGCGCTCTCGCGTCCGGACACGATCACGAAGATCGTCTGGTCGGTGGTGGCGGTGTAGCGCAGTGACTCGACCGCACCGGCGGTGATTGAATCGGCCAGGATGGCGCCTTCGATGGACTCGACGCGAAGCTCGAGGTCGCCAGCGCTGCGCTCAAAGGACAGGTCGATGTCGATCGACTGGCCGCTGGCGAGGTTGATGCTGAACCAGTCGTTGTCGCCGGTGCACAGATAGCCCGTGACACTCTGCGTCTCGGCCAACAGGTTGGAGGCCAAGGGGCGCGAGGAGTTGCCCGCGTAGTTGTCCTCGAGATCGCAGGTTGCCGGTGCGTCGACCGGGTCGCCGCTGCGGCAGCCCCACATCAACAGGGGGATGGCCAGGGCCAATTGCAGGGTGTGTCGCATGATTTTTGCTCTCTGTACGCGTCTACAAGCGACGCACTGTACAGGGTACAAAATCCCGTGGCAACCCCTGCGAAGGTGGATTTCTAGCTCGTCGGGCGACCCCAACCCTCGACCTCGTCGCGGATCTGCCTGAACAGAATGGCGTCGAGGTTGTTGCTGGTGACGTTTCCGGTCACTCCATGGTCCGCTGCACTCGCTGCGGTCGACCCGTACTCGATGAAGATGAACTGTCCTCGGCTCAATTGAGCGCTCTGGCGAAAGACCAGGCTTCCGAAGTCGTCGAGTCCGCTCGCCGCGACGGTGTGGATGCGGATGCCGTGCACCATCGCCGTGAGTGCGGCTCGACCATAGGTGGCGTCGTCCTGGTAGTCCATATGTGGCGGCGCATCGGCCACCAGGAACACCATCTTGGCCGCTCCTTGGCGCCAATCCATCTCGCTCACACTGACCGACAGACCCTGGTTCAGGGACTCGGGGCCGTCTCCGCCTCCGCCCGCTGAGATGCCCTGGATGATCTGGTCGAAGGCCTCGATGTCCTTGGTCAGCGGAGTGTGGCGGGTCAGGTATTCGTCGCCGATGTCGCGGTAGAGCACAGCGCCGTATTGCAGGTCGATCTCGGTCCCCAGGCCGTTGACCTGGTCTGTGACCGACAGCAGCGTGCTCTTGATGCGGGCGATTTCGTCGGACATGGAGCCCGTCGTGTCGATGAGGAACACCACGTCGAGCTTGACCGTCTGACCTCGCTCGGTCTCGGACAGCGTCACCGCGATCTCGTCGCTCGAGCCGTCCCAGGGCATGGCTGCCGTCTCGCCGCCAAGATGGGCTTGAACAAGCAGGTTGTCGCCGCCGCCCTGAGCATCGGCGAGGTGGGGATAGAAGGGAGCGCGGCCGTCTCCGTAGGTGGTCCCGCTCCAGATCAACTCATCTTTGGTGCGGTCGAGCACGGTGACCTTGGCTCCCGGTACTGGATTGCCCGCGTCGTCTATGACCTTCAGCCAGCGGCGGTCCCGCACATCGATGGTCTCGGCATTGCCGGCGACGCCCGGACGGTCCTTCCAGGTGTCGAGGAAGGCCAAGAAGGGCTCGTAGTCGGCGTTGTCGTCGGTAATCGCCGCCTTGAGCGGGGCGTCGCCGGGGGGCACTTGATGCACGACGCCCTCGAGCTCGCCGCCAAACATGTCATCGGCAGCTTCTGTGTGGGCGATCTCCATCCGGGGTGGTGCAGACATTGGAGCGATGCCGCCGGTGCCGGCTCCCAGGCTCATGCGACCGCTTTTGCGGCCGTAGCCCATGCCCGATGAAGAGCCTGCGGTACGGGTAATCCACCCCATGCTGCTCGCGTCGGTCAGGGTGATCTGAGTGCCGTTCAGCTTCCCGTCGAGGTCGATGACGCCGAAGATCGGATCCCACTGGAAGTCGGCGGAGACACGGTCAGGGATGGGGTCGACGTCCGGGTCCGGGTCAACGTCGGGGTCGATGTCGATGTCGACGATCCCATCGGGATCGGTATCGGGCAGGGCCTCGATGGCGTCTTGCTCGAGGCAAGCGGTCAGGGCCAGGATGGGAATGAGTGCCAGAATCGGGCGCATTGGAAACCTCCGTACGCCGAGTGAACGCACGGGGTTTGTCGGTCCTTACACCGAAAGCTCAGGCGTCTTCGAGAAGCTGTGCCACGGTCTGTTGGTCGGCGCCGGGAAAGGGGTAGTCGGCGAAGTCTTCGGGGGCGACCCAAGCAACAGCGTTGACGTTGTTGTCCCAGGGTTCTCCGTCGATTGTGCACCGATAGACCACCAGCGTGACGTCGTATTCAGCGTAGCTGTGCACCTTTTCGAGCAGCAGTTCTCCGACGATGGCGTGAACACCGATTCGGTGTCTGACTGCCTCGACGAGGCGGTCTTTGTCGGTCTGGCCTTCGCGGACTCGACCGCCGGGGAACTCCCACAGCAGCGGCAGTACGGCCTTGGCATACCGCTGGCAGATCAGGTAGTTGCCACGGCGCTGGATTTCGGCGCTGACCACGCGGATTGATCCGCTGGGAACCTGGGCCATGAGCCCTCCACAGACGGCGACCCTACCACGCGATATAGGGAGCTTGAGCATCACGGAGAGTGCATATGCTGGGCCTAGGAATACGGAAGAACCTGCGTCGGAGAGCCGTGAGTGTGTTGGACTTGGTCGAGTCCGCACTCAGTGACTCACCCACAGTCGACGCGTACGTGCCGCCAACGGCGCCCCCCAAGCCCGCTGCCACCCCGCAGCCGGTGGTCGCGCCTGCCGAGCCGGTGGTTGCTGCTCCCAGGCCCAGCGAGCCTGCTGCCGCTGTGGCTGCAACGCCGGCGGCTGCCGATTCCGCTGCTCCCTTCACCGCTGACGAGCTCGAGGTCATCTTCGACGATCTTGTGCGCCCCGCCTTGAACATGGACGGCGGCGACCTCAATTTGGTCAAGATCGACGGTCACGACATTCATGTGACCCTGGTGGGCGCGTGCCAGACCTGTCCTTCCGCTACGATCACCATGAAGATGGGCATCCAGCGGTTGCTAGAAGAGGAGTTTCCCTCCTGGACGGGTCAGATCATGCAGGTCGACGCCCTCATCTAGCCACGGGACAGTCGTTGGACCTGGAATTCCTGCATCAGCTGGAGCCCGCCCAGATTCGGGAGCTGGTGCCCAAGTACCTGTCCGAGTTCATTGGCGAGCCCGACGCGGCCGCGGTGAACTTGGTGCGCATCTCGACGATGTTCGCCAACCGGTCCGACGAAGAGCTGAGCGGCATGCTGCAGACCGTCGTCAACGTGGGCTCTGACCATCTGTTGTGCCAAGCCAATCCAATGTCCCGCGACATGATGCGCAACTGGACACAGGATGTGATCCCGAACCACAGCTTGGACTCGGTGGAGCACCTGCGGTCGGCCATGAGTGGCCGGCCGGTCATCCTTTTGGGCAATCACCTGTCGTACTACGACATTGCGGCCTTGGACTGCGTGCTCGCATGGGAGGGTCATGTCGATCTGGCCGATCACATCGCCATCGCAGCCGGTCCCAAGGTCTACGCCAACCTGTTCCGCCGCTTTGCAGCCTCGGCAATGAACTCGCTGCGTGTCCCGCAATCAACGAGCTTTGAGCACACCGAAGACCTGAGTCCGATCGACCTGGCTCGCAAGGCGCTGGCATCGGTCAATGCGGCTCATGACGCCATCGGGCAGGGCTATGCGCTGCTGATCTACGCCGAGGGCAGCCGCAGCCGCACGGGTCGTTTGCGGCCGTTTCTGCGGGCGGTGCACCGCTACCTCAAGCTCGACGACGCGCTCATCGTGCCGACTGCAGTGACTGGGGCCGACAAGATGTTCCCGGTGGGCGGCGACAAGATCATGCCGGCCGATGTGGCCGTCCGCTTTGGGGCCCCGCTGTCTGTTTCAGAGATCGGAGGCTCCAAGGCCGCATTGGAGGCGGGTTGGCATGCACTCGCAGAGATCCTCCCCGACGCGTACAAGCCCACAGTCGACGAGCCCGCGCTGGCGTGAGGCAAGCCAAGGAAGGGGCGAGCTTCGCCTCGGCCCTGTGCTCGGCGAGACGAAGCTCGCCGCTCCTTGTCGCCCGAAGTCCTACTCGAACCACATGTAGTTGGCGGGATCGGGCACGGGGCGTTCGCAGATAAAGTGGGCTTGGGTACGGGTATAGGAGCCCAACAATGGCTCCGGTGTGCCCAGGCAGGGGTCGACTTGTCCGGCGATCCATACCAGGGCCAGGGCCGAGTCCTGCATGGGGTCAGCAGCGCCCAGCTCGCAGGTGCCGATGTCGCCCATGTTCAGCGATCCGCCGAACTGCCAGACCCAGTCGTCGACCGGTCCGGGGCCGATGCCCAGCCAGCCGGCCCAGTTGGCCTCGCGCCGCACCGGTTCGACCAAGCCGTCGCGGACCTGTCGGTACTCTTCGGCGTCGTTGAAGTTGGCCAAGTGGGCGAACTCAGCTTCGTTCGCGGGGGCCCAGGTGCCACACACATCTTGTGCGGTGTTGGCGGTCTTGAGGCCTGTGTCTCCGCCAAAGGCGATGAACTCTTTGTCGCCCAGGATCAAGGCAACGACCGTGGCCTCGTCGGCGTTCATCTCGGCCGGGCACGCAGAGCCGGTGCGCCCGGTGACCGACGCGTCTTCGTCGCCGCAGTCCCGGTTGTTTCGCACCAACGGCTCGAGGTTCTCGCAGCTATAAGAAGGCTCGCCGACCCCCCAGCCGTCACCGTCTTCGTCGACAAACCAGCCATCGGGTTCGGTGCACTCGCCGTCGTCCGGTGGGTTGTCGATGATCACCGTCTCGACGCCGCAGTAGGCCATCGCATCGACCAGGGCAGCGCCGTTGCAGTCCCCGTCGTCGTCGCAGTTGAAGCGGGTGCCGTCGTCAAAGAGCCAGTGAGGCACGTCGCGATCGCGGCACAGCTCGAAGGTCGAGCCGTTGTCGCAGACCGCAGCGGTCTCGATGCAAGGAGGCGGTTCATCGGTTCGGCAGCCGAGAATCAGGGCCAACAGAAGCATCAACTCTCCAAATGTCCCGTGAGCCAACGCGGGTCCACGGTGATTGTTCCGACCATTTCTACCGGGCCCTCGAGGGCAACCGCCATGTTCTCGAACACCGTCACGAACAGTTCACCGCCTGCCATGGTCACTGTGATTCGGCCAAAATCGAGCCGACCGGTTCGCACTCCCGCGGCCGCGGCGGCGCATGAGGAGCTTCCAGAGGCACTTGTGACCCCCGCTCCCCTCTCCCAGATGCGGATGTGCACGGTCTGCCGGTCGATGATCTGAGCGAACTGGACGTTGGTGCGGTCTGCAAATCGCTCGTGCACCTCGAGCATGGCGCCCGTCGCGTGCCAGTCGGGCACGTCCGAGAAGCTGACGAAGTGTGGATTGCCGACGTCGAGCACGGTGCCTTGCACGCCGCCGACGAGCTCTTCGCCCGGTGAGTGGAAGTTGGCTGTGCCCATGTCGATGGTGATCGTCGTGTCGGACACATCGCACCGGACCGCATCGTGTCCGGTCCAGATGGTGAACTGTGCAGGAGCGCCGCCGTCACGCAGCCACCGGGCAAAGATGCGCAGGCCGTTGCCGCTCTTTTCTGCGATTGAGCCGTCTGGATTCCAGATGCGCACGCCGTAGTCGCAGTCCCCGCCCGGGGTGGGCTCGAGCAAGCCGTCGCTGCCGACACCGGTGTGTCGATCGCACAGTTGGCGCACCGCATCGGCAGATAGCGTTGGCCCATCTGCGAGGACGAGGTAGTCGTTTCCAAGACCGTGGCCGCGAACCAGCACCATGGGTCAGGGACTAACCCGCAATGTTCACTGTGTTTTGCCTGTACATGGGTCTCGCCTCCGCCGCTCCCGATCAGCCCTTTCCGCGGCTCGAGGAGCGCATCCGCGATCGAAGCTATGGCGAGGTTCGCGGCGAGGGTCCGGTCTATGGCCGATACCGCCGTCGCAGTGGCCCGATTCACGGGTGGACGTGGCCCGACGGTGTGGTCGAGCACTACGAGCGTCTCGAAGATGGCCGCTTGGTCGAGGTCCGCCGGTTTGGTCCGAGCGGAAAGCCCCTGTCGGCCGTGGTGTTCGGGGCTCAGGGCACACCGGTCTCCGTCAAGATTGGCGACAATGACGTCGACGTGTCGGGGTGGGGAGTGCGCACCGTCGCAGGGGTCACGCTGATGGCGCCCGGTGTGCCCGAGACGGTCGATGGTGCGGTGACTTGGTCCGCTGAAGGCTGGAGCGTGACGGCGCTTGCTTTTGCCGAGGCGGCGGACCCGTTCAGCGATGCCTTCCGCGATGCCCTGGCCAGTCACTGCGGCTGCACGTTGTTGGACCGGACGACGACCTGGCTCGACGGGCGTCCCGCGGCTCGGTACCAAGTCCGCCTTCCCGACGCAGGGGTCCCGCAAGTTGGCGAGCTGTGGGCGGTGCAGTCTGCCGAGCAGCTGCTGTTGCTGGCCAGCGTCGCCGACAATCGTGAGACACTCGTGACCGGTCGCGCTGTGGCCGCTTTGCTGGATTGGAAATGATCCTCTTCGACGAAAAGAACCCCCGCTCCCTCGAGGGCCATGAAGAGCTCGCCGCTCGCTTGGGCGGGGTCAAGCTGCCCGACGAGATTGCCGTGTGCATCGGCGGCGACGGCTTCATGCTGCACTGTGTGCGCAAGCACGGCCTCGATCGGGTCTATCTGGGCCTCAATGCGGGCCACCTGGGCTTTCTGCTGAACGAGGTCGACGACTGGGATGCAGTGGTCGAGCGCCTGGTCGCTCGCGCGTGGAATGTGCACAGCTTTCCGCTGCTTGAGGCCACCATCCATACGGTCGGCGGCGGCACCGTGCACGAGCTGGCGATCAACGACGTCTATCTCGAGCGCATGACCGGCCAGACCGCGCGCATTGCCCTGACCATCGATGGCCACGAGGTAGTCGATGCCATGGTCGCCGACGGCATCATCTTCAGCACGGCACTCGGCTCGACCGCCTACAGCTTCTCGGCCGGTGGCGCTCCATGCCATCCCGAGGTGCCGATCATGGGCGTGACGGCGATCTGCCCGCACCTGCCCAAGCTGCCACCCTTTGTGTTGCCGGCCTCGGCCCGAGCCCGCGTCGATGTCAGAAATCCCGACTACAGGCCCGTGCGCGTCGTCGTCGACGGCACCGACACCGAAAATGTCGAGGCCGTCGATGTGCACCTGTCCTCGGAAAAGGCGGTGCGATTCGCCTACTTCGCCGGTCGTGACCTGACCGCCACCATGGTGCGCAAGATCGTGCGCCGAGCCTGAGTCGGAGTTTCTATGCGCTCAATGACCGCTGTCGCGCTCATCACCTTTCCTATGATCTTGGCATGCGGAGGCGGCGCTCCGGACTTGGCAGCCCCCAACACCTTCTCCGAGGCGGGGGTGTCGTTTTCGTACCCAGGAAACTGGAGTGTCGAGCGCGAACCCGATGTCGTCGATGGCATTCCGATGCAGACGATCACCGTATCGACGGCAAATGACGGCATCCTCAACATCCTCAGCTACAAGGGCCAGATGGCCATGACCTCGACCAGCTTTGCGGACACGATGATGGCCGAGCTGCCCGTGGCCATGCACGATCTCATGGGCGACAGCATGGAGTTCCGCGTCAGGGCGACCTCCACCACAACACGCACCATTGCTGGGGCCCCCGTCATCGGCGATCGCCGCGCATTTTCGCTGGTGCTCTTTGGCGTCGATGTGCCCCACACATTCGAGGTGTTCACCGTTCGGACCGCCAGCCACCACGTTGTGCTGTACCAACAGGTGTCCGACGAAGAGCTTGTTGGCGACGAGGCGGGCTTTGATTTCGTCTACTCGACGCTCAAGGTCGACTGAATCCTGCCAAACCGTGGGTCGCAAGAGCTATGCTGGCCGTCCACGGAGGTTTCCCATGCGTACAATTGCCACACTGGCCCTAATCTTTGCCCTGTCACCGGTCGCCGAAGCGGTGCCGATGAACTTCCAACATCAGGGTCGTATGCTCGACTCCAGCGGCGTTCCGTTGGACGGCTCGATGCTGTTGACTTTCCGACTGTACGACGCGTCTGCAGGCGGTTCGGCCGTCTGGCAAGAGCCGCACACCAATGTCGATTTCGTCAATGGCTACTACAACGTCATGCTGGGCTCGGTCGTCGATCTCGAGAGCACCGACTTCGACGGCGACTCGCTGTACATGACCGTGCAGGTGGCGGCCGGCGCCGAGCTGACCGATCGGGTTGAGCTGGTCAGCGTGCCCTACGCCATCCTCGCCGAATCGGCCGAGACGGTGGCCGATGGTGCGGCCATCAACGCGTCGTCCATCAAGGTGAACGATGTCACCATCATCGATTCCAGCGGCAAGATCGACGCGAGTGCGCTGGTTGGTGTCAGCGACACGCTGATGGACATCGGATGCGCCACTGGTCAGATTGCCCAGAAAACCACAAGCGGCTGGGGTTGCATCGACAACACCCACAGCGCGGCCGACATCACGGGTGGCATTATCGACATGGCTCGGCTGCCCACGGGCACCAGCCTGAACACCATCGCCTTTGGCGAGCACGACCACTCCGACTTGGCTGTCGACCTGTCCGACTTCGACGGCATCACTCGCGCCTGTCCGAGCGGCTTTGGCGAGCAGACCTATGACGGCTCGGCCGGCAGCTGGAGTGCGTGCGCGACGTCGTGGAACTGTGTCGACACCCCGACCCACGCCGGCTGCGACGCCGGTGGCTCCGATGGCACCTACAGCAGCTGCCAGGACATCGTCGACGATTCGACGTTCAACGGCAGCGGTGCCGCTCACGACCTGACGTACTGGATCGACCCCGATGGTGGCGGCGGACTCGCCCCCATTCGGGCCTACTGCGACATGACCACCCAAGGCGGCGGCTGGACCCAGGTCATGAACATCGACACCAGCGATGGCAACTACGTGCACTTCAACCAGACGGCGTTCTGGACCGAGGCCGGCTCGTCGCAGGGCAACGTCAACAACAACATGTCCGCGGACTACAAAGCGGCCGAGGTCTTTGCCAATGTGCAGGGCACATCGATCATGATCCGCGTCCACGAAGAGGGCGTCATGTTGGCCTACCGGGCGTGGAACATGCCCGCGCGAAGCATGAACCAAGTGTTCGGCTTGGGTGGCAGCACCATCTTCACGACCGGAAGCTTTGCGAGCAGCAACGCCAGCTCGCTCGACCAGTATGAGGGTGTGGTGCGTCCCACCGGCGAGCTGTACGCAAACCGGACCTACGGCTACTCGACGAGCACCGACGAGTCCCGTATCGTCAATGTGAACTCTCCGGGCTTGGCCTCGGCCAACAACGGCGATGACAGCATCACCGGCATCGGCCTGTGGATGAACGTCAGCAATGGCACCCGGGGCTCTCGCTGGGACGCCGGCTACGGCTGGGACGGCGGCGGCTACACCAAGGCGCTCATGGGCAGCGACGAAGAGCAGCCCGACCCGTGGGGCACCAGCAACTCCCGCGGCCTGAACTACGACTACGCGATCTTCGTACGCGAGTAGCCAACGACCTGCTGACGGTGGTCGGTGAGGGGTTAGAGCCTCGCCGATGACCGAAGAACGCCCCACCAACAGTGCATTGCCAAAGCTGGCCGCCGTGGTGGGGCCTTTGTTTGTGTTCGCGCTGGCGTTGTGGGTCTTGGCGGTTCCGGTCGAAGATCCCCCGCCCCATGAGCTGGTGATCGAGGTCGAAGAAAAGCTCGCTACGCAGCCGGGCTTTGTGGTCCTTGGCAACTCGATGGCCCTCGACATCGACCCCGAGCAGCTGGGTGGCTTGCTCAAAGGCGACCTGTCGACAGGCCAGAACTTGCGCACCCTCGCGTCGAGCGCGCCGGTCTGGTACGCCCTGGTCAAGAACCGCATCGTCGCTGACCAGGCCGATCCCAAGCCGAAGCTGATCATCGTGGCCTGCTCGATGACCGCCATGCTGTCGACGACCATCGGCAGTGCAAACGCCACCGAGAACCTGCTGGCCCACCGCAACGACTACGAACCGGTGCTGGACCAAAAGATGCTCGGCCGCCCGACCTCCAACGCGACCTGGGACCGGGCCACCCGCCGCCGCACAGGCATGCGCGAGGGCTTGCTGGACTCGGCCAAGCACTGGGCGGTGCAGACGCTATTTGCTCCCGAAGACACGCCGAAGCGCCTCGATGAAGCCAGCAACAACGTGTTCACCGGAACGGCGGTCGACATGTCCCTGGTGGCCCGAGTCGTTCCGGTCGCTGGCTTTGCTGAAAAGAAGGGCGCGCCCGGTCAGCGCAAGGCGGTGGCCGAGACCTTTGTGCCCTCGCTGATCGAACTGGCTGACGAGATCGACGCTCAGATCGTGTTTGTGCGCCTGCCCCTGACCAGCTGGACCCATCTGCCGGACAACATCTCGTCCGAGCGCGAGCGCGAGATGATCACGCTGCTGGGCGAGATGGGGGCTGGGTACGTCGACCTGACCAACATCGGTGTGCCCGACGCGTTCTTTCACGACCACATCCACATGGATGAGCGCGGCATCGAGATGACCACCAAGGCGCTGGCCGAGGCCCTGGTCGAGATTGGGGTCGGCAAAGACGGCCCCCTCGCCAAGGCGGTGCCTCCCCTCGCGGCGTCGAAGGTCGAGCGCACCGGTCCCCTTCCCGAGCTGCCCGTGTTGGGCGAGCCCGTGCCAGTGCCAAAGTCCGACTGTGCTGTGTCCTATGCCCTGCCGCGGCCGTTCAACCGCTTGGGTCTGCCCGGACCGCAGATGCTGTCGCCACTGCAGGTCATGCGTGACGGCCAGCCGGTCGAGGTCATGCTGCCGGCAGACATCACCACCGAGTGCAAAGACGGCGCCCGCTTGGCATGGGGCAAGGTCGTCGTGTCAGGAGACAAGCCCGCTCCACAGCTCGCCTGGCACCCGGACGTACCCCTTCGTGGCAGCCGGGCCGAGGCGTGGTGGATTCTGCCCGGCACGACCCTGCGCATCG
>CAYYHT010000029.1:0-21982 GCA_964471355.1 uncultured Enterobacteriaceae bacterium | reverse complement strand
TGCTGCTCTCCGTCGTCCCTGAGCACTCGCAGCATCCACGGCGAGCTGCTGGGCATGTCGACCCACGCCCCCACGACATCGGTCAGGGCCATGGTCACATCGCGAATCGTCAGGCTGGTGTCGGTCACCTGAACTTGAATGTCGACCATGGACAGCGCGGCCGCCAATCCCGTCGCACGCAGCGTCAAGCCGTGCACGTCGAGGGTGGCGCCCAAGATGTCTGGAGGAAAGCCCAGGGACTCCAGCGACGGTGCAGACAGCAGCAGGTGGTCTTCTGGGAGGAGCTGCAGCTCGATCTCGGCATTCTGTGGTCCCCACCGCACCAGCTGATGAGCCAGCCAGGCCACATCGGAGTCTGTCGCACCCACAACGGGTGCAAACCGGAGCTGACTGTGGCGCTGCCCGTGGAAGATCAACACCTCGTAGCGGGTCTCGTGGCGCTTGTGCACAACAGGCACTTCACGGGCCAGCACCTTGGTGATGTCCTTGCGCCAGACAACCGTGTCCCGGCGTTCGATTCGGTCCTTCTTTACGGTCAAGCGAATCGGAAATAGGTAGCTCAGGATGGCGGTGCCGATTCCGCCCATCGCGAGCGTCAGCACGCCCAAGCCCACTCCCGCCTCGAAGCCAAAGCTGGTGATGCCCCAGGCGGCGGTGCCGAACGAGCCAAGCACGATGAAGGTCAGTGCCGCCATCGTCTCGTTGCCGTCCGAGCGCTGGGTGCGAATCGACCAGCTGTCGTCGGCTTCGGTTTGGTAGCCCAGGCGGGTTGGTGGGAGTGCGCTCACAGCGGCATTCTTTCACGCGGTACCATCCGCATGATGGCTCGTGCGACCCCCATGGACCCCGAAGACCGCCGACTGCAGCTGCTGACGGCGGCGCGCTCGGTGTTTGCGAGCAAAGGCTACTTCCGGTCGGGCGTCTCGGACATCATTCAGCAGGCTGGTGTCGCGCGCGGGACGTTCTACAACTACTTCGACAGCAAGCGCGCGGTGTTTGACGCAGTGCTGTCGGACATGATGGAGGACGTCGAGAGCGTCGTTGTACTGATCGACGTCACCCAGCCCATCCCGGCGCAGGTCACCGGCAACCTGCAGCGCATCGTCAGCGCCATCATGCAAGAGGACGTGGCCCGCATCTTGTTGAGCGAGGCGACGGGCATTGATGAAGATGGCGACGCGGCACTGCGCCACTTCTACGGCAATGCCGTAGGTCGAATCGCCAAGGCTTTGAGGCGAGGACAGTCCCTTGGCATCGTGCGGCAGGGCGACATGGACCTGACGGCCCGCTGTTTGCTCGGCGTCATCAAAGAGCCGGTGTACCAGGCTCGCTTGTTTGAAGAGCAGGTCAGTCCCGAGGCCATCGTGGTCGAGCTCGAAGCGCTGCTGACAACGGGTGTGCTCAAGGTGTGATCTCTGGAACTGCCTGCCTGACCCGAGGTCCGTTTAAGCATGTCCCCCACCGTCCTACAGTCCGCGTTGGACCTGCTCATCGGGTTGGATGGGCTGTCGATGTGGATGGTGGCCTGCTCGGTGTTTCTCGGCCCGTTGGTGCTGCACCGGTTGGTCATGGAGCACTTCACCGAGCATCGTCCTGCGCTGTGGACGTGGCTGGCCCTCCCGTCCGCGCTGGTCACGATGGGCATTGTCGGTGCGGCGGTTCAGGGGCAACCCAGCGGCGTTGCAGGCCTGGCTGAGCTGAATGGCTCGGCATCGAACCTTCGGCGATTGGTCGGGCTTGGTGAGCTGCTCGCTGGCATCTGGCTCGGCGCGGCCGCCCTCACCCTTGCGGCCGTTCTGTTTCCGGGCAGAGAGCAGATTCGCGTCGTTCGAGTAGTGGTGCCGGTGGTCGTTGGAACGGTCATCGTCGCGATGCAAGTCCGACTGATGTCCCAGGGAGTTCCAGGCGAACCAATCTCGGCGGTGTGGTCTGTGGCCATTCCGATGCAGGTCATTGCGGTATGCGTGTTGGCGGTCGCACTTCTGCGTGCCGAGGGTCTGCATCTTGCGGCTCTGCGGCGGGCTGCGGTGCTGTGCTGCGCCTTTGCCATTCCGTTGCTGTGGTGGGGCGAAGCCGAGCTGGCGATGGGCCTGATGTACCAGCCAGTCGGTGAAGTCGCGTTTGAAGATCAGCTGGTTCGAGTTTTGGGGGCGCTGCTGATGGCGGTGTTGTTCTGCGCGCTGATGCCGGTTCAGGCGTTGGCAGTGGCGCTGACCGGAGCGCTGCACCTGCGACAGGTCACTCACTACGAGTGGCGAGGCGTGGCTGCCTGTGTCTGCGTGCCGTCGTTGCTGGGGGCGGCGCTCTATTTCGAAGATTTGCGGCAGCTGGAGCGCTCCAACCGTGCCGAGCTGGCCACCACCGCGCGCCACGTGAAGCTACCTCGAGTCGGCAAACTGGCCTTTCCGCAGGGGAGCTGCCTAAAGAGTTGGAGCGACGGTTGGCTCACCGAGGGGGATTGTGAGGGCGCTGTGCACATCACGGTCGCCGTCAGCCGCTACTTCGACCCAGAGCGCCTCCGGAGCACGGTGTGGGCCGACGACCCGGTGACCCTGTGGGTGCTGTGGCGCCTAAATGCGGACGCACCGCGTCTGTTTAGCCAGTCGCCTAGGGGCCACACTGGCGCCCGTCTGCGGGCCACCCCCATCACTTGGTTGCCAGGGCGCCATCGGCTTGCGGACTATCGCGAGGGCCGCGCTGTCCATGTGCCTTGGAGGTACAACATCATGGAGGACATGCTCCGGTCCTGTCTTCGGCCTGGGGGCAAGGAGTGCGTGATCGTCAGGCCTCCGTCGAACGGGCGTTAGCCACGGCTCATGAGTGAGCACAACCCACAGAGTGAGCAGATGGCGTCCGACGCCATGGTCAAGAACCTAGTGGCCCAGGCGACGGCAATCTGGCCCCAGGAAAAGGCGCTGTTTGCTCGCTATGGGCAGCCGGGGCGCATCCTCGATCTGGCGTGCGGCACCGGCGAAATCACCGCTCGACTGGCGGAAATGTACCCACAAGCCGCCATTACGGGAATCGACCTCGACCCGGCGCACCTGGCCCGGGCGCGGGAGCGCTGTGGTGATGACCAGCGCCTGCAGTTCGCGGTCGGCGATGCCTACCACCTCGATGCCCCCGATGGGGCCTACGACTTGGTCGTGTGTCGCAGCCTGCTTCAGTCCGTGCCCGACGCCCAGGCTGTCATGAACGAGATGGCCCGTGTCACCGCACCTGGAGCGTGGATGCACGTGCTGGTCGAAGACTACGCCATGCTGCATTTTCATCCCGTTGACCTCGATATTGACGCGTTCTGGAAACACGGCCCGCGCACCCATGCGGCCAATCTGGGGGTCGATCTGGAGGTGGGTCGCAAGGGACCCGTCATCGCCCGTGCGGCTGGATTGCTCGAGATCCGTCAGGACTACGTCGTGGTCGATACGCTGCGGGTCGAGCCCGAGGTGTTCGCCACCATCTTGAGCTGCTGGCACGAGGCATTTGCGACGGCTGTGGCCCAGGACACGGTCTACTCTCTCGAAGAGCTCGATGCGTGCTGGGCTGCGATGCTGCAGTGCATCCGCAGTCCCGATGGATACGCCGTCTGGCAGGTGCCCATCGTGTCGGGCCGCAAGCCCTAGCAAGGAGGGGCGAGCTTCGTCTCGCCCGCAAGCCCCAGCAAGGAGGGGCGAGCTTCGTCTCGCCCGCAAGCCCTAGGGCGCCGTCGTCACCGTGCCACCGGGGAAGGTGACGGTCGCAAAGTGGGTCCGCGTGTCTTCGCCGCTGATGGTGCGGGTCTGCGTATACTCGAGCTGACCGAAGCTGTAGATGTTCACGGTCACGTGGTTGTCGCCATGAAAGGCGCTGGCGTCGAAGTCGTGGACCCAGATCTCGTAGTCGCCGGCTGCGGGCCGAGCGATGTTGATGTTCTCGGGGCCGGTGCCGAAGATGTCGTCGAAGTCCAGGCTGGGATTGTCGTCTGGATTGCTCGGAGATCCCCACTGCAGAGGGCTGTACTGGCAGTTGTCCCAGTGGCAGTCGTCGTTGGTGAACAGGCTTCCACCCGACTTGAGCAAGTGGATGTCCATGTCGTCGTCTTCGTGGTCCCAGAACAGCTCAATCCACAGGTCATCGCCCACGGTGGCTTCCAACGTCGCCTCGCAGGGCTCGCTCTGCACCCCCATCTCGTTGGTGACGACCAGCTGTGCCACGTAGTCACCGGCCAGGTCGGGCCGGAAGTCGATCAGGTTGGCTTGGTTGAGGGGAGTGGGCAGGTCCTGGGCCGAGCCGGCCGGACGTGAGAGCAGCTCCCATTCGTAGGCGATGATGTCGCCGCCCTCGGGGTTGTAGCTGGCGTCACCCTCGAAATTCGCGGTGTCGACCCATGCGTGGATGGTGTCCGGATTGGCCACGCACACCGCGATTGGCGTGTTCTGGGCGGTGGCCCGAATCGGCACCTCGACGGGATCGCCCATGTCGTGGGAGACCAACACATAGCCCTCGTACACGAAGTCGGGAACGAGCTCGGTGGGCGAGTAGACAAGGTCCGCGAACAGGGTCTCGCCGCCGTCGAGCTGGCCTGTCTGCCAGCGGTCGCCCAGCGTGAATGGGCCGTCGATGACCAGAGCCAGGTCGTCGATCTGCATCGGTGCGCCGCCGATGTTCGACATCTCGAGGGTCAGAACTTCGACCTCGCCGGGCAGCGCGTTTCCATGGTCGAGCTCTTCGGGCTCGATGACCAGCTCGGGAGGCGTGATTCCGCCCCACAGGGACACCAGCACCTCACGCTTGTCGGGGTCGTCGGTGCGCACGGACAGCCAGCCCTCGTGCTCGAACTCGGTGGGGGTGTAGACCACGTCGACGGTGACCACGGTTCCGGGGGTCAGCGGCACGGTGCCGGGGGCGCCCTGCAGCGTGAACGCCGGAGACATGAGCGTCGCGACGTCTTGCAGCAGCATCGTGTCGGTGCCGACGCTAGTGATGGTGACCGACTGGGTCGCCGTCATGCCGGGAATGATGTTGTCGTAGTTGAGCTCGGATGGCTCGACCTGCACCCTGGCGTCGACGACGTGCACACCTGCACTGTCCACCACGGTCGGTTCACAGGCTATCAGCATTGCGAGAGCAAACAGACCGGTTTGTCTCATCACATTCCTCCTGCCGTTGCCCACCCGAGGCAACCTAGCGTGCGATGCGCTCGACTGCTGTCAGGACTTTCTTGACGGGAACGATCTCGGCGAACTCGATCACCTCTCCGGGAAAGGCCCCGAGGGCTTCCTTGCCGCCCTTCAGCTTGCGGCTGACCGCCAGAATCAGGTTTCCGGGACCGTATTCCTCGAGCAGCTCGGCTCGGCGCTTGAGGTAGTCCCGCCGCCAGAAGCCGACGATCTCGAGGTGCGCCTTCTTCTTGTTCTTGGTGAAGGTGTAGTCGGGCATGACCACCGCCTTGCCGGCCAAGTTGATGGGGCTGCGGGCCGGGGTTCGCTTCCAGTCGGTGTCCAGGGCATCCCAGCGCTCGACAAACCACTTTTGAAGCCGGGTCTCGTATGCACCTCTGTCCTTGTAGTGCGAGACCAGAGCGTCTTCCGAGGACAGTCGGAGCTTCTTTTCACGCCGCTGTTTGGTCCACAGGACAGTCGCTTCGAGCGTCCAGCGGGCGTCCTGAAGCAGCAGCGAGGGAAAGAAGTTGGCCAGCTGCATGCCGTAGCGGCTCGACTGGCTGAACAGCGACGACGGGCCATCGAGGGTGATGTGCAGCGCCTTCTTTCGCTTGGACGCGTGATGCAGAAGCTGGTGGAACTTGATGGCGCGGAACAGCTGTCGCAGCTTGGGAGGCTTGGCGCCGTGCACGGTGATCTGAACTTGGGATGAACGCAGCAGCACCGACTGCACCAACGCGACGTTGTACCGATGCAGAAGCCAGCTGGCGTCCTCGACCCCGCAGTGCTGAAGCCGGTGGGCTTGCTGCAGGTCGGCATAGAGGCACTCTTCGATCTGTTCCACGGTCAGTTCGCGGGCAGCTGCGACCTCTTCGAGCACGTCGCGAGCGACGGTGCGCTCGAGCATTCCCGCTTCATGAGCGATGGGTCCACGCTCACGGGCCAAGCTGAACACCTGCCATCGCAGCTCGATGGGGTCAACGGGGGCTTGAACTTCGAATGTCGACCGGTCCAGGCACACCTTGGCGAGGCCGCGGACCAGCTTGGCATCGCGGCTGTCGCCGATCAGGTCATCGACTCGCTGATTGACCTCGGCCCGTGTACGCGTCTCGTCGACCCCGTCTTTGAAGCACTCGATCAGTGCCGCCGCCCGCTCGAGCAGGGCCTCTTTGTCCGGGTCGACAAATCCGGGCTTTAGCTGCGGTCCGCGGGAGTTGACCCGCACCAGATCTCCGGTGAGCAAGCTAGCGTGCGCCTGGCGGGTAGATGTACAGCGTCAGGCGCTCGTTGCGGCCTTGGCCCGAGGTGGTGTCGTTGCTGGCCACGGGGTCGTATTCGCCGCGAGCTGCAATGGTGAACCGCTCAGGGCCGATGTGGTACTCGCGCACCATCGCGGTCACAAACAGCCGGGCTCGGGCGTGGGACAGCCCCCAGTCGTCCCTGTAGATCTTGCGGAGCTCTGAGGTCATGGTCCGGTCCGACGTGTGTCCCTCGACGATGATTGTGTGCTTTGGATGGCCCGACAGCGCCATTCCAAGCAGGTCCAGGGTGCGCTTTGCCTCCATGCGCAGCTCCATGCGGCCCTCGGCGTACAGGTGATTGCCGGGAATCGTGACGGTGCTGACGACACCGCTGCGGGACAAGTCGAGCTCGCTGCCGCTGAAGATCTGCACCAGCTCGCTGTACAGCTTGTCGGGGGGGCCGCCTTCAGAGCAGGTCTTGTTCATCTCTTCGAGAATGCGGTTCTTTTGCTGCAACGCAATCACTTCGCGCTCGAGCTGGCCTGCGAGCCCACGCTGATCGTTGTACTCATGGCGCGGTGGACAGCCCGTCAACAGCACCAATGCGGCCAGGAGCACCCTGAACATCACAGGTCAGCTCGTTTGTCTGCGATGCAGCTATCGAGCACCCAGTCCTCGTTGCGGAAGCTCTTTGGGTTCTGCTTGGCGCGTCCGGAACCCCGAACATTGAGCCAGCGCCGAATCCAGCGGCGCGCATTCTCGGAGTAGCGGAACTGCCAGCCGTGGGGACCTCTTGAGCGGGCCTTCTCCATCCAAGCCAAGTGAATGGGGTGCTTTGCGACGGGCTCGCCGGTGTGCGGGCCCTCGTTGAACACCACGGCTCCGATCTCGTCGGGTCCGAACGGAGAGCCCGTGGGAGGGCGCCCGATGGCCGAGGCCCAGTCCAGCATCTCTTGCAGATCGTCAGCAACCACCGTGCGGCGGTACATCTCGATGAAGGAGCGACCACAGGCTGCCGCGTCGTTGGTGGCTCGGTGAGCGCCGTCGAGCACCACACTCAGGCGCTTGCAGACGTCTTCGAGCTTGTGGCTGCGCGCATCGGGGAACACCTTCATCGACAAGTCGACGGTGTCGATTTCGGCCAGCGGGACCGGAGGCGGCTGATCCATGCGCCCGAACTCGGTCGTGATGAACGCGAGGTCGAAGGGGTAGTTGTGGGCGATCGTGATGGCGCCGTCGAGCAGAACGCGGATTTCGTCTGCGACCGCCGCGAATGCCGGTGCACCCGCCACGTCGGCATCGGTGATTCCGGTGATCTGCGTGGCCACTCGGGGAATCGGCATCTGTGGGTTGATCAGGAAGGAGTGGTCCTCTTGGCTGGTGACCCGCCCCTCGTCATCGGTGCGCAACACCACGGCAGCAAACTCGATCATGCGGTCGCCGCCGAACGGCATCAGGCCCGTCGTCTCGGTGTCGAAGGCCACGATGGGCAGGCCGCGCCACTTCATTCGCTGCTCCCGAACAACGGGGCAATCGCCTGTCTGCAGACATGCTGCGCGGCGGTCCGGTGGGTCAGCCACAGGGTGTGATTCTCGGGTCCGACCCGACTCGCGATGCCCATGATTGCGGCAAATGGCACTCCCGCCTCCTGACAGGCCAGTGCGACGCCAAACGCCTCCATATGTTCCACATCCCACCCATCGGACAGGCGGTCGGACAGCTGTACATCGGTCGTGACAGCGCCCACAGAGAGCACTCGCACGCCCAGCAGGTTGAGGGCATCGGTGATGGCGGGGTCACAACTCACCGGCTTGGGTTGCCTGGGCACGTAGCCCAGTCCCATGGCAGCCACGCCGGGCGATAATCCGACAGTCGTGGCGATGACCGCTTGGCCGATCTCCGGTCCACCCGGGTAGGCACCGGCTGTACCGATGAGCAGCACGGAATCCGGACGATGGCGTTCTACGAGCGCAGCTGTGCGTATGGCCGCCAGCACTGGCCCAATGCCGACGATCTCACCCTCGAGATCGCCGAGTTCCTCACGCACAGCCGCGAGTAGGAGCATGGGCCACGTCATAGCTCTGCGCGCTGCCCCGGGTCAAGCCCGGCGCACGTTTGTCACGAGCGCTTGTTTTGGTACGGCGCCAAGTGGCCGCCACGGCGGACTTTGAGGCGCAACAACTGTTGCGGTCCCGGGTATTGCGCACATCCCAAGGGCATAATTAGAGTGTGCTCGTTTCTTGGAGGGACTTTGCCGGTCCGTGGTCGTGTCACAAGTGCGGTTTTGCTAGAGGGAGCGTCAGAGCTTCTCGATCGCGGGATCCATGCCGATTTGACCGTTGATGCACTCGCGCGTCATCTCTCCATGAGCAAGTCGACGCTGTACAAGTACTTCGCCGGCAAAGATGCGGTGCTCATGGCGCTCATCAACTCACTGTGCGATCAGACCGAGGCCGAGCTCGCCTCCGCTGAGAGCGCTCAAGACATAGTGGGCGTTGCAGCGGCACATGCGATGCGATTGCCGCGTTCGGTCATTCTTCAGCCATCGAAGATGCCCAAGGCCTCTCGAGTTCGCTTGCAAAAGGTGCAGGGGTCCCTCGTGGAGCATTCGACCGGTTTCATGTCCCGGGTGGCGGCCGTGTCCTTGGCGGCGGCCTGTTTTGCAGTCATGGAAGACGCAGCCCGCACCGGCGACGCACGAGGCGATACGGTGCACAAGGTCATGGACTGCTTTTCAGGCAGCTAGGTCCAAGGGCTAGAACAGCTCGTTGACCTTGGCCAGGACGGCGTCGGTGTGGCCTTTGACGCGCACAGGCGACCAGACGTGGGCCACTTTGCCGTCGGCGTCGAACAGAAACGTGGACCGCACGACGCCCATGTAAGTGCGACCGTAGTTCTTCTTCTCTTGCCACACGCCCCAGCCCTCGATCACCGTGCGTTCGGTGTCTGCCAGCAGTGGCATGGTCAGCTCGTATTTGACCTGGAAGTTGGACTGGCGCTTGACCGTGTCGGCCGAGATGCCGAAGACGGCAACGCCCTTGGCGTCGAACTGGGCCTGCAGGTCGCGGAAGCCGCAGGCCTCTTTGGTGCAGCCGGGGGTGTTGGCCTTGGGATAGAAGAAGAACACGGCTGGCTTGCCGCGCAGGCTGCTCCAGGTCACTTCGGTTCCGGTGTGGTCCTGCAGGCTGAACTCCTGGACGGAGTCTCCGATGGCAATCATGTGGCGTCTCGCATGCGGCGGTAGGTGAGCTCGCGTCCGTGAACGCCGTCGATGATCTGGCCGTCACGGAACACGGGTTGTCCCAAGATGGCGGTGAGCACAGGCCAGCCGGTGACCTGCCACCCTTCGTAGGGGCTCCACTTGCTGCGGCTCAAGATCTTGTCCTCGCCAATGGTCTTGGTCTTCTTCATGTCGACCAGCACGAGATCGCCGTCGAAGCCGACTTCGAGGCGGCCCTTGCGAGGAATGCGGTAGCAGGACGCGGGGCCTTCGCACATCCACTTGGCCACCTGCGAAAGGGTGCACCAGTCCTGGTTCACCTGGTTCAGCATCAGCGGCAGCGACCACTCGACTCCCGGCAGGCCGCTGGGGGCGTTGGGGTAGGGGCGTTGTTTTTCCTCGATTGTGTGGGGCGCGTGGTCGGTGGCGATGCAGTTGATGGTGCCGTCGAGCAGCCGCTTCTTGAGCGCCTCGGCGTGGCGGCGACCGCGCACCGGGGGATTGCACTGTGCGCGAGTACCGAGTCGCTCGTAGGCCGTCTCGGCGTGCAAGAACAGGTGCTGCGGACAGACCTCGGCGGTGATCAAGTCTCGTGGAAGCGTCGCCAAGTAGTCGGCCTCTTCTGCGCTTGTCAGGTGCAGCATGTGCAGTCGCCGGCCGTACTTGAGTGCAAACGCAGTCGCCTGCTTGGTGGCGATCATGGCCGCTTCGACATCGCGAATGACCGGGTGCTGCGCCGGATCGTCGGCGTCCGGGTACATCATCTTGCGCTCGCGCAGGCGCGACTCGCTCTCGGCGTGTACCGCGATGAGCTTGTTGGCGTGCGCGAAGATGTACTCGAGCTGCTCGGGGTCATCGACCAACAAGTTGTCTTTGGACGCGCCCATGTAGACCTGGATGCCGCAGGTGCGCTCGGCGGCGTTCAGCTCGTCGATGTTGTCGCCGTTGGCTCCGATGAAGAACCCGTAGTGCACGACGCTGCGCCCTTCGGCATGAGCGAGCTTGTTGTGCAGGGCGGCGACCGAATCGGTGTTCGGGACCGTGTTTGGCATGTCGAGAAAGGCGGTGATGCCGCCAGCTGCCGCTGCCCTGGAGCCGCTGATGAGGTCCTCTTTTCGGGTGAGGCCGGGATCGCGGAAGTGCACCTGCGGATCAATGACACCTGGCAATAGGGTCAGGCCGCTTGCATAGATGACCTCGCCCACTGACCGTTCAACGTGGGGACCGATCTCGGTGATCACACCGTCCTCGACAACCAAATCGCCGGTGACGACCCGGTCGGGAAGCACGAGCTCTGCGTTGCGAATGGTGAGGTTCCCGGACATGGCCCGCGACCTTAACCCGGGCACATCAACCAGCGATAAAGGTCTTCGCTCGACTACTGGCCCTCGAGTCGCCGCATGACCATCGCGTAGTCTTGCTGCCATTCGATTCCAGCGGTGAACACAGCGCCATTGGCTCCGATGACCACCTCGCGGCCCATTGCGAAGCCCCCGTCGCTACCGGCCCAGCGGTCGGCCCACAATGCCTGGCCTGATTCGTCATAGGCCCAGGTCCACTGCACCGCCGGCACGTCCTCTTCATAGGCCGAGCCGATGAGCACGATCATGCCGTCTCGCACGGCGATGTCGCTGACGCCGACCCATTGTTCCCAGTCGATGACGTTGCGCTGGTGCCAGACCAGTCCGCCCTTGTTGTCCACTCGGCACAGCTGGACGGCTCCGTCGTCGGGAGTCGCTCCGGCGGCGTATAGCCCGCCGGCTCCGTCGCTTGCGATGTCCTGTCCGCACAGCTCGCCACTGACCCAGCGCTGTTCTCCATGACGGTCGAAGGACTGGACCGTCGGTCTCGTGCCCAGGCCGTCCATCACGACGAAGACGTACTCGCCGTCGACCACCACATCCACCGGCTCGCGCTCCCCGGCTGTGAGCTCGATGGTCCACAGCGATGTGCCCGCTTCCCAGCCCTTGAGCAGCCAGCGATTCGTGTTTGCGTCCCACGTCAACATGGACATGAAGCCGCCGGCCGCGCCGTCAAGCGCCACAGGCTCCATGTCGTAGTCCATAAAGGTGTTCTGCTCGATGCCGCCCAGGCTGAACTCGCGGACGAGCAGGCCGGGCTCCGGTGCGGGACTGGTGACGGCAGTCGCCACGTGGTCGTCGGCCAACAGGGCGAGCGCCACACCCTGCGTGTAGTGGGCGTCGAAGAAGGTCATCTCACCATCGGTCGGCTCAATCTCCAACGTGTGGACCAGGTTGTTGTGGTCGTTGAAGGAGGTCATTGCGATGACGGGTAGCCCGTCGTTGGCCAGGGCTAGCTCGGCAGGAAAGTCGCCGTACTGCGAGTCGAATACCGCAGTCCAGCCGGTTTCAGGTGCGCCCAGGACACCCACTTCGGTTTGGCAGCCGGTGAGCAAGAGAGCGATGAGGGGAAGGGTGCGCATGGTTGACTCCGTGATGCGTTCACGAGTCAGTGTTTCGCCTTTTGGACCTGTCACACACTTAGGCCAACTTAATTGAGATTTCTCGAATCTCGGTTCGGCCGGCGGCTATTCGATTCGGCGGAGCCTGCCCGACTCTCCCAAGAAGATGCTGCGCGTCTCGTGGTGGTAGACGATGGCGCCCAGCGGCGTGTCCAAGCGAGGCATGGCCGAGACCGCCGCCGCACCGCACTGACCGCCCCAGTCCTGGCTGCCTTCGCCTCCCTGTCCGTCGGCACCTCCGTTGCACCCACGCACACCGACCAGCGTGCTGGTGTTGGCATCGTCGATGAGAATCTGTCGGACGGTGTGGTCGGACTGCTCGTTGAAATAGATGCTGGTGCCGTCCGAAGTCATGCCTCTTGGGCGTCCGACACGGACCGAGCTCTGGGCGCCGTCGGTGTATCCGGCACCGCCGATGAAGGTGCTGACGTAGCCCGTGTTCTTGTTGTAGGCGCGCACGGACTGGCCGTTGGTGTCGGTGATGTACAGGTTGCCGCTGTGGTCCGACGTCATGTAGCGGGGGCTGCCGAACACCGCGTTGAGTCCGTAGCCGTCGGTGGGGGTGCCGGTGACGCAGCTGAATCCGCCCGGGCAGTTGTACTGGTTGGCACCGGTCTGCGGAACGCTTGGGTTGATCTGACGGGCGCCAGCGATGGTGGTCAGGTTGCCAGTGGCGGGGTCGTAGCGGCGCAGCACCTCCTCGCATCCCTCCAGCATGTACAGGTAGCCGCCGTCATAGACAAAGCCGCGCATGTCGAAGAACAGCCCGGTGTTGGCGTTGCCGTTGATGGCCGCACACTTGTTTGGGTCTCCGGCCAAGGTGGTCACGTCGCCGGTGGCGATGTCGTAGGCGCGCAAGGTGCGCTTGTTGCTGAACCAGACGGTCGTTCCGTCGGTGGCGATGCTCTCGACCCAGGACAGCACGGCGTTGGTGCCATTTCCATCGGATGGATTGACGCCTCCGCCTGGGCAGCCGCCCTGTCCGGCGACGACCACCGGATTGCAGCTTCCGCCGGTGATGCAGGCATCGATGTCGAGCTGCGCGAGCTCGCAGTTGCTGGTGCCAATCCACAGGTACTGGTCGTCGACTGCAAAGGAGCTGGCGTCGACGTTGGTGGCCAGGGTGGTCACCGTGCCAGTGAGGTTGCACGTGGGGTTGCAGCCGTCTCCGTTGGTGGTGTTGCCGTCGTCGCACTTCTCGAGCGGGTCGGGGCTGCCGCCGTTGCCGCACAGGGCACCGACCGGCTCGAGTTGACACGCGCTTGAGCAGCCGTCGCCATTGCTGGTGGCACCGTCGTCGCACTCCTCGCCCAGGCCGACGTCGAGAAAGCCATCGCCGCAGGTCGAGCTGGCCTCGACCGCACAGCTGCTGTCACAGCCGTCTCCGTTGCGGGCGTTGCCGTCGGGTTCCGTCACATCCGTCGCCCGCGGCGGTGTTGCCGTCGTCGCATTGTTCCGAGCCAGTCGAGCCGGCTGGAATGTCCAGGCGTCGCACGCCGTCGCCGCAGATTGCGGGTGCGCACGTGCCAAAGGTGCCGTCGGGGCACGCGTCGGAGTCCACGTTGTTGCCATCGTCACAGCTCTCGCCGCTGTCGATGGCGCCGTTTCCGCACGGGGAAGGGGTGGTATCGGTATCGGTATCGGTATCGGTATCGGTGTCCGAATCGGTGTCAGTGTCCGAGTCGGTATCGGTGTCGGTGTCCGATTCGACGGTGGCCGTCTCAGCGCCGATGGTGCCGGTGGTCTTGCAGCCGGCCATCAGCAGGCACAGTCCGAGCAGATGTGGGCGCATGGGAACCTCGCGAATTGATCCGTTCACAAGGTAGCACCACGTCGTTTCACTTCCCTTACATCTGCTCTTGCATTCAGGGTGGTTAGGTCCGGTTCATGTCCGAACCCACCAACGCCGACGCGCCTGAAGTCGATTGGCTTCTGCTGTCGCGCTACGCGTTGATGGTGTCGCTATGCGAGCTGATTCCGCTGCCCATCGTCGATGGCAGCATCGCCAACATGCTGCGCCGGCGACTGGTGCGACACATCGCCCGCGACCATGGCCACGACCTGTCGGCCGAGGACGTTGGCATTTTGGGGACAGCCCCGGGCGGAGGCTGCCTGGGCTGCGTGTTTGGCGTGGTGTTGTGGCCGATCAAGAAGGTGCTCAAGACCATCTTCTTCTTCCTCAACATCAAGACCATGGCCGACATCTTCAGCGATGTGTACCACCGTGGGCTGATGCTGCACGAGGCATTCGAGCAGGATTGGTTGCCTGGCGACGCGGCCGCCGTGCGCCATGCCATGGACGCGTCGGTGTTGAAGATCGACACGCGGCTGGTCGAGCGCGCCTTGATGGGGACCTACCGGGACGGTCGCGCCGAGCTGAATATGGTCGTCTACCACGCAACCGAAGCGCTTCGGGCGCAGACCCGCGAGGCCCGAGCCGAAGAGATGGCGAACAACTTCGAGCTGACCGGCATGGACGAGCAGGGCGAAGAGATGAGCAAGGCTCTGGCCGCCTCGATGCGGGGGCTGGGCACAGCACCCGAGCTGATTCAGTGGTTCAAGACCGAGATGGAGATCCGAGTCGACCATCCCGAGCTGACCGAAGAGGTCGGCGCCGACGAGCCGTAAGGGCCTGCTAGGCAGCGACCTTGCTGTAGGGCGCTTTGGGCCGCGTGCCGATCCACTCCAGGGCCTCGCGACGAGTCAGCCCGTTGGCGGCACAGGTCTGGGCCAGGCGCTCACTGGTGATGGTGATCTCCTCGACGCCATTGGCGATGAGGCTCCACGTGTTGCGTTCGGGGCGAAAGAACCAGTGACCAACCATGGGCAGCTCCAGTACTTGTAAGAACGCCTGGGCAGCCGAATTCTTTAGGGAAACCTGTCACGTTCTGTGTGCCCGGCGGCCAAATGCGATCCTCAAGCCGCCCCTGATCTACCGTGGCACCTCATGCACGCGGTCACCGACATTGAAGAGCTGAGGGCCCTGGCGCGCGCTGTTGCCTTGGATGAGGGGCTCGATCTGCAGCTCGGCGAGCCGGGCAGTGGTTGGTTCATCAATCCCAAGACAGGCATCATCAACGTCGATGGCGGAGACCTCGCTGGTCAGACTGCCGATGACAGCCGGGGTCTGATCTGCCACGAAGCCGCTCATGCTGCGGTCACGCGGTATTTGCACTTGATGCCTCTGCACATCCTCAAGCGGCCGGGCATCGCCAGCTTGATGAATAGCCTCGAGGATTGCCGCATCGAGGAATGGCTCAAGATCCGCTTCCCGGGCTCGGGCGAATGGATTGACCTGTACAACAACCGCTTGTTTCCAGACGACGCAAAGGGCCTCGAACAGCAGCCCTGGTTCCAGCAGTTCTGCCTGGGCGCCATCCACGAGTGGTGGCATGGTGAGCTGCCCCCAAACCTGCACGATGCGCCTGCAGAGGCCTTGGAGACGACACGAGAGGCCCGGCAACGCATCATTGCCGCACAGCCACCTCACGACGCGGACGTCGATCTTGCCGCGGCCTTTGCCTACAACGGCTCGCCGGTCGAAGAGCTGTTTCGCCGCCGGGACCGCTTTGTGCCTCCCGACACCTTCGAGAAGCTGGTTCGGCTGACCGCCTTCATCGCCTACCGCATCACCTGGCTCGAGATTCGTCCGATCTACGAAGACTTGATCCGGCGCGACAAGGACCACGCGTCGCAGATGAAGTCCGCGGAGCAGCGCTTTCTGCGGCAACTGCGCGAGCTTCGCTTCGGCTCTCCGATGCGGCGCAAGGGAGGCCGCAGTGTGCCGATTCCCATCTCGTTGCGTCCCGGCGGAGCCCCTCTCGGGCCCAGCGCTGGCCGTCCGTCTGGGGGCTTGGCCGATGTGCCAGAACACCTGCGCCGCGCCATCGACGACATCGTCAACGCCCCGCCCGAGAACCAATATGAAGAGGCCCGTCGCGACGTGGCGCCCCTGGCCGATCGGCTCGTCGCTTCATTGGAACGCCTGCTTCGGCCGACCTCCTATCCACGGTGGTTGCCCGGCTATCCCAGCGGCTCTCGGGTCGACCTGCGCGTCGCCATGAGCATGGAGGTCGAGCCCGGCGCCTATACGCGCATGTGGCAGCGCAAGACCCTGCCCAGCAAGCGCGATCCCGGCATCCTGTTGTTGCTCGACCTGTCCGGCTCCATGGCCGGCGGGCCAATCCACAACTGCTTTCGAGGCACGGTGCTTGTCGCCGAGGTTCTGCAGCGGCTGCAGATTCCGTTTGCCGTGTACGGCTTCCAAGACGTGCTCATTCCGTTCAAAGACTTCGGAGCCCCGCTCGACGAGGCAACCCGGCTGCGCATCGGCGACATGCCCGCCGAGGTCACTGGCAACCGAAAGGGCGGCCACAACCGCCCGCAGCACAACTACGACGGTCCAGTGCTGCTGAGCGCTCGGGACGCGCTGCTGGACTATCCGGCGCACACCCCCATCTTGCTCAGTGTCAGCGATGGCGAGCCGAGTGGCCCGTCTGACGCCGATGGCGCACTTCGGCGTGCTGTGGCCCGAGTCGTCAAGGATGTGACGTTGATCGGAATTGGGCTCGGTCCCGGCACCGATCACGTCGCCCGCTTTTACCCAGATCACATTGCAAACGTGCCGCTTGAGCGCTTCCCAGAAGCCCTAGCCCGCGTAATGCATCGCCTCATCGCCCAACCCGCCGGCAACGCCCGGCGCTCAGGAGCCCGCGCATGACCCTTCCTGCCCCGCACTACACGACCACTGGCCTCGACGAGTGGAAACAGGCGGTTCCCGCACTGCTGCCGCTGCCTCCGGGTGAGCCCGAGTCGTGGACCTGCCTGCTCAAGCTGCTGGGGCCAGGTGTGCTCTTTGTTCAGGACGACCGCGGCACCACAGAGGGCATGGACAAGGACCTCATGCGGCTCATTCTGGCCGAGCTTGGGCGGCCGGTTCGCAGCGATGAGCGCGAAGGGCTGCTGCTGGCCACGCCTGTGCCCGGCACGGCCTCGTTTGTCGCCATCATTCCGCGCCTGCTGCGCAACTCCTCGTATTGGGTCCGACAGCGAACAGCGCTGTGCTTGGGCCACATGGGGGACACCACGCACGTGCCTGCCCTGCTCGCCAATCTCTATGACGATGACAACGATGCGCGTCGTGGAGCGGTCGAGGCGCTGGGGCGTCTTGGGGACCCGTCGGTGGCTCCGGCGCTGATCAAAAAGCTCGGGGACGGCGACACCTCGGTCGATGGAGCGGTCGTCGAGGCGCTGATTCGCCTGGATGTGTGGGAGGAGGTCGCCGAGGCCATCGAGGCCCTCGAGGCGGACGCGGCTCCAGCTAATCCGCTGCTCAAGGCGATTGTGGCGGCGGAAGAGAAGGGTGAATCCGACGAGATCGGCGAGATGCTGTCGACCGGTGAAGACTGGACCAAGCGCTCGGTGTCCCGCTACTTGGCAAGCCGGCCAAAGTTTGCGGCGGCCCAGGCCGAAGCGCTGGTGGCCCATCTGCAGACCGAAGACGATCTCGACGTGGCGATGGTCGGTGCGGTTGCTGCGGGACGAGCCGGCGAAGAGGCGCTCGAGTCGCTGATCGAGCTGCTGGACCACACCAACTGGAAGACGCGCATGCTGGGCGCCATGGCGCTGTGCTGGGTGGACGATCTGGGTCCAGCGGCGCCAAAGCTGGTCGAGAAGCTCGACGATGACGACAGTGATGTGCAGCGTGAGGCCGCCCTGGCAGCCCTTGTGCACGGTCAGGCCAGAGGCCGAGCCGCCGGCAAGATTCGGCAGCACTTCAGCGGCTCCTACCAGTTCATTCGGCGTGCGTCCGAAGTGGCGGCGACCGGGGTCCCCGAACTGTCGATGATTGCGATGCTGACAGGTCATGCTCCTCCGGGGCGCGACCTGATTGGACTGCTCACCGGCTCCTATGGAGACGACCGGGCCCGCGGGGTGGGAGCCATGCTGCTGACGCTGGCCGAGCCCGAATTGATGGCCCCGGTGATGGAGGCGTTGGCTCTCGATGCGGCACAGTCTCACTCGGTCGATTTCCGCCGCTATTGCGCGGGCGCCTTGCTGCTGACCGGCACTGCACCCGCCCGCATGGGCTCGCTGCATCGCATCTTGTTGTGCCACGAGGGCTCGGTCAGCTCAATGCCCAAGGGAGCTGTTGGCTCACTGCGCGGCCGTGCAGGAGAGCTGGCGGCGCTGGCGGCCACCGACAGTGACTGGCAAGTGCGGCTGGACGCGATGAAGCTGCTGCAGCTGCTGGGCAACGAAGTCGAGCCCTTCCGCGAGCTTCTGGCCCATGTAGCACAGTCGGACAGCGACTCGGACTGCCGCAACCAAGCCGGCGACATGCTCGAGCGCCCATGGGCCACCGCAGGACTCGCAGACCAGCTGGCAGCGCTGATTGCCCCGAATCGGCACCAGGATTCGGACAGTCGGGCTGCGAGCTTCAGACAGCTGGCGGCGCGGGACCACAGCTTGGGCTCGGCGCTGGCGATTCAGTTCATGAGTGGAAACGACCGCGGTCTGGCTCGGGCCGGGGCGACGGTTCTGGGTGCGGGTGCCACAGCCGAGACGGCACCGACCGTGGTCAGCCTGGGTGTGGGGAGGCTCGACGATTCGTCGTGGATTGCGCGGGAAGCCGCCTGTGACCTGCTTGGAGCCATTCCGCCCGAGGCCTTGGGAGACCTTATCGAAGAGGTCGCCGAAGCCCTGAATGTCAAGGCCGAGGAAGACGATGACAGCGACGTACAGAGTGCCGCACGCATGGCGCTCGGGCGGCTTGGCGTCGAAACAGGAGACGGCACATGAGCGCACTCTCTGGCAAGACCGTCGCCCTGACTGGAGCGCTCTCTGGCTTCACGCGCGCCGAGTTCAAGACAGCCGTCGCCAACTCTGGCGCCAGCTACAAAGCGACGTTGGATGACGACGTCGATCTGCTGGTCGTCGGCGAACGCCCGCTGTCCAACCGGGTCGAGCAGGCTGGGCGCTACGGCATCGAGGTGGTCACCGAAGAGGACTGGGTGGCCATGCTGCAAGGCCGGGTGAGCACTGCAGCCGGTGACGGCGGCGACGACGGTGAGGTACCCCTGGCTCGAGAGAGTCTGGAGGACGCGCCGGTGTCGGTGGCCTTCTTGGACGGCCAGGATGCGGTTCGCGTGCTGGACATCGCCGTCACCCGCAAGCCGGCCGGCCCGCTGACCCCGAGCCTCGATCGTTTTGACCACTACTGCCTCGATGGCCGAACCAGCGAGATGCTTCGCTTCGTGGCTCGTGCGGTTCGGCTGCGACAGCCGTGCCTGTTGGAAGGCGGCACAGCGACGTCGAAGACCTCCGCCATTCAGTATCTTGCGGCGCTGACTGGGCACCAGGTGGTGCGCATCAACCTGAATGGACAGACCGACACCAGCGAGCTTGTCGGGCGCTACGTGCCCAATGACGAGGAGATGAGCGTCGAGGCCTCGGACCTGCTCGACCACCTCGATCTGCTCGAGGACGAGACTCAGCGAATCCTCAAGGATGCGAGCCAGAACGAGCGAGAGCTGACCGGCGTCGAGCGCCAACAAATCGCGGCGAACGAGCGCATGGTGCGGCCGCAGTGGAAGTTCATGGAGGGCCTGATTCCCCGCGCCATGCGCGAGGGGTGGTGGGTCATCCTCGACGAGGTGAACCTCGCCGAGCCCCAGGTGCTCGAGCGGCTGAACTCGGTGCTCGAGCGCACGCCCATGCTGGTGCTGACCGAGGGTTCTGGCACTCGATTTGGACCCAGTGGTGATGTGAAGGTGCACGAGGACTTCCGCATCTTCGCGACGATGAATCCCGCCGAGTACCAGGGGCGCTCTGTGCTCTCTCCCGCATACAAAGACCGCTGGGTGGCGACGTGGCAGGCCATGAGTCCCGGCGAGGTCGAGTACCGTCAGATGCTGGACCGGGTGGTCTTTGGCACCCAGCCAGACATCGAGGCCAACGGGCTGTACTACACCGGAGCCGACGACGGAAAGGCGCTATATCCTCACCTGGCCAAGGTTCCGGGCATCGGTGAGTTCCTGTCCCGACTGGCAGCCTTGCATGCGGGCCTGGTGCGCATGGCCACCCCCGCCGATGGCAAGCCCGCCAGCTTGGGAGCCACCCGCCGCGAGCGCTACGTGTTCAGTCGGCGCGGCCTGCTCGGTGTGCTGGATGGGTTGGCTTTGCTGACGCTGTGCGAACCGACGAGTGGACAGCCGCTGGACGTGGCCTCCTCCCCCGAGGCACTGGCGATGGACGCCATCGAGCGGACCTATCTGGACAAGATCAGAGGCGATGACGACCGCGGACGAGTGGTTCAGCTGCTGCGCAGTCTTGGATTGCACCGGTCCAACTGGCTGCACAAGTTCGAGTAGGTGGGGTGGTGCTTTTTGACTTGGCGCTCTGTCCGCCCGTGACTCCGGGTGAAGGCCACTACAGCTCGATGCAGATGGGCTCTGTGCAGTCCGCGTCGGCAATGCACGCAGGAGTGATGCAGTAGCCGTTCTCGCAGATGTCTCGTCCGTCACAGTCGGTATCGCCCGTGCAGGGTGGGTCGACGCAGACTCCGTTGCAGATCTGTCCTCCCGTGCAGTCGGCGTCGGTCACGCAGGCTGGGACGCGGCACCTGGTGTTCTCGCAGATCTGTCCAGATGAACAATCGCTGTCTTCGATGCAGGGGGGCACGATGCACCGGAGACCTTCGCAGATCTTGCTGCCCCGGCAGTCGGAGTCTTCTAGGCACTGAGGGGCACGACAGAGCGTACCCTCGCAGACCAATGCCCCAGGGCAGTCAGAGTCGCTGACGCAGTCCTTTTGACTGCAGGTGCCGCTGTTGCAGACTAGATCGCTGATGCAGACCTGTGCGGCGGTGTCTGGCGTGCAGCTGCCACTGCCAAATATGCCGAACATGAACAGCGAAGCCGCGACAAACACCGACTGAAGACTCGTACTGGACACACCGACCTCTCATCTGGCCATGGGCCTTGGCTGCACGATACGCGATTCACCGCGCGCTGTCATTGGGGGAAATGGCGTCATATCGGCACCGGAACGGTGGCCTACAGCGTGGTCGGCCCGTGATGATGTGACGACTCCGGCGTTCCTGGCGACGGTGTCATTGATGTGGGCGTACACATCAGCTGCAGCCGGCCGCAGCGGTGCAGACGAAGCTGGTCACCCCCGAATAGGTCGAGGTGTTCGAACCGGCAGCCACGTCGTTGGGGGTGTTGCCCGAGAAGTCGACGCCAGTGCCGGTTGCAGAGCCTGTGCCTTCCAGGTTGATGCCGCCACCGCCACTCGATGCGGTGTTGTTCTTGATGCTGCCGCCGGTGATGGTCAGGCTGCCGTTGTTGATGCTGATCGCTCCGCCCTTGTTGGCCGAGTTGTCGGTGAAGTCGCATCCGGTGAGCACCGCCGAGACCGTGGCGCTGTCCACCATGAGTCCGCCGCCCTCTCCGACGGCACTTGTGTTGCCCGAGAACACGACGTTGGTGGCGGTCAGGTCACCGTCTCCGCTCGCGAAGACTCCTGGCCCGGCAAAGGCGCTGCCGTCCGCGATGGTCAGCTCGGTCAGTGTGACGTGGCCGGTCGCGGAGCTGGTTGTTGCCAGCGCCAGATTCACCACTTGGTCGTTGTCGCCACCCGAGAGGATCGACGTGGCTCCAACACCGGTGATCGAGACCTCGACAGCACCGGTGATCTCGATGTTGACGTAGTGAGTGCCGGCGCACACAGTCAGCGCGCCTGACTTGATGATGGCGATCTCGGCAGGAGCCGAGGCCGTGCCCGCAGCAAACTCCGAGCTCAGGTCCGCCACGCCACCAGAAGCGGTGTCGGTCCACCAGATGCAGGGCGTCGGCGGGTCGGTGTCGGTGTCTGTGTCCGAATCGGTGTCGGTGTC
>CAYYHT010000028.1:0-22646 GCA_964471355.1 uncultured Enterobacteriaceae bacterium | reverse complement strand
GGCACCGCTGGCAAGAGCGCCAAGTAGTAGTCCACGACGGTGGGATCGAGCTGTTGGCTGGTGACATAGACCAGCTTGGTGCGCGGCTGACGCAGCAACATCAAGTTCACGAGCATGCGCTCTTCGTAGTGCACCACTCCCTTGATCTTGATCAGCTCGCGAGGGTCCATCGACAGCGACGGCACAACCACAACGGTCTGCTCGACCCGCTGGTCAGCCGACAGCCGCATGTAGAGGTCCTGCACGGTGGACTGCAGCACCTGGTAGGCGGCGATCTCCTCGGGCGACCCCGGGGAGGGCCAGTTTGGCGTCTTCATTCGCTCCTCAGTCCCTCGGCACAGCGAGTGTACCGAAGGAAAGGGCCACTGCGCACACAGAGGGGGTGTGAACAGCGACCGCTATGCAACCAGAGTCCGCCGAAGCATCTGCGCTTCCGTGGCGTTGCACGCCCTAATCTTCGTCTCCTGGCCCTTCTGGGACACCCAAACAGAGTCGCCACCCGAGCCCGAGTCCGATCTGTTGGTCGAGTTGGTCCTGTTGGAGCCCGAGGCGCCACCTGAACCGGACGGCGAGCAGCCGGCGATTCCAGACCGTCCGGACGACAAGCCCGTGGCCGACGTGGATCCCGAATGGACGGCCTTTGTATACGCCGATGGGTGGGATGAGAGTGATGGCGGACCAACCGACGTCATCTCCGCCATCAGCGAACAGGCACCGGATGTGCAGGGAAAGCTGGCTGCAGCTGAATCGGGAGAGCTCAGCGAAGCGGACGCTCCATCAGCTGCGGCCGCTCCCTCATCGGTCGCCATTCCCATCTCGGCCGACGTCATCGAACAAGTCGCCGGAGCTCCTCAGACGGATCCGTCGGTCGCCGGCGCCGAGCGCGATGTGCCCGTTCTTGCCAACGCCGACGATGCGCTGGCGGGAACCGAACACCAAGAGCGCATCGAGGAGGCGGGCGAGGACCTGGTCGATGTCGATGGCAGTGCCGACGCCTTGGACCTGTTCAAGACGGACTCCGAGCCCATTCCGGAGCCTCCGTCCATGGCGTTGTCGGGCGCCGCGGGCGCAGATGGTGGCGAGCGCCTGAGCACCCAAGCCGTCGTCGAAGAGGCCACCACCGGCAGGCGCTCATTCACTCGGCGCAGCTCAACGCCGCTCGGACGGTACACAAACCGCGTCTACGACGTCCTGAGGAAGCGCTGGCACCGACAGGAAGTCGGGCTCATGCCGGTCTCTCGCGAGGTCACCGTGCGCTTTGAGATCGCCCGGCTGGGCGCGACCAGTCACACCACCATCGTGGCCAGCAGCGGCGACCCCATGCTGGACGCCATCGCACGATCCTCGGTGCCCAAGCGGCTGGCTCCGTTCCCCGCAGCCCTCGCTCAACGCACCATCGAACAGCAGGTCACCTTCCGCTACGAGCCCTGATTCACTCCTCTGGCGCGTGTTCCTCGACATCGCACTCGAGCCCGCGGCAGATGGTGATCAACACCTTGATCATCTCCTCTTCTTGCGCCACCACCGCGGCGGGAGGGGCCGGCACGCTCACACCTGGAGCCTCGATGCCCGTGTCTTCGAGCGGCCACTCGACCGTGGGTTGGGCGACCCGCGGCTCATCTCCAGCACGGGCCACCAGGAACACTGTTCCCTTCTGGTTGGCATGCACGACGCGCTCGGCATCGTCAGCAGCCACCACCAAGGTCACCGAAGACTTGGGTCGTTTCTCGCTGCGACGACGCCTGGGATCGGCATTGAAGGCCTCGAGCTCGGACTGCCCATTCACACCCAAAACATGCACGGCCTTGACGATGGTGAAGGTCTTCGTCTGAGTCGGCTTCTTGGGCAGTGGTACATCGACCAGGATGTCCACCGATGAGCCCGGCTGCAGCAACCCGGACAGCGCCGCGCCATCTTTCAGCGGAAGCGACAGCGCCCGCATGCCCGGAGGGACCAGCGCATGCATGCCTCGATGGGCCGCGGCATCAGCCAACCTGGCCTCGGGAACCCACTGCTGGGCCAGAATTCGCTCTGCTGGAACGCGGCCCACGAGCTCTTCGACGGTGTGGGACAGGCCCTCGTCTCCGGTGGGGAGGTAGGCCACGTCGACCTCGACCTCCTCGAGGTCATCGGCAACGATCGGACTGCCCACGTGCAGATCCCGCGTGGCCCGAACGACGACCACGGTGTCCCGCGCAGATGCCACGACCACGGCGTCCTGGTAGCTCGCGCGGGCTTGATAAATCAGGCCCGAAGCGAAGATTGATGCGACCAAACCAAGAGACAGAAACTGAAGCGCACGACTCTTGCCTGCACCCTCACTTTTACGACGGGCCATGGCGAGCCTCCACGACAAGTCCGACCCCTAGGTCGCACGAAGGTTCCGCCGAAACGTCTAGCGTGCGCCCTCTCCGGAAATCACCGCCGGAATCGTGCGCAGCATCAGCCGAAAATCCAGTGCCAAGCTCCAATTATCGATGTACTCCAGATCCAGAAGCATCCACTGCTGCCACGCCAGATTTGAGCGTCCGCTGACCTGCCAGATGCATGTCAGACCGGGCTTCATTGACAGGCGACGCAGCTGCCAGCGCTCGTACTCCTCGACCTCTTCGGGGATGGGCGGCCGGGGCCCCACCAGGCTCATCTCGCCAACCAACACATTCCACAGCTGTGGCAGCTCGTCGAGTGAGCTCTGACGCAGGAAGGTGCCCAGGCGGGTCAGCCTGGGGTCATTCTCGAGCTTGAAGGCCGGACCGTCCGCCTCGTTGAGCGGCCGCAGTGCTTGCAGTACGCCTTCGGCTCCTACGACCATGCTGCGGAACTTGTACATCGTGAACGGCTGGCCGTAGCGACCGGAACGCTCTTGCGAGAACACCGCCGGGCCGCCGTCGACCAGTCGAATCGCCACCGCGATCGCAGCCATGATCGGCGCCAGCACCATCAGACCCATCAGCGCTCCGGTGACGTCAACGATGCGCTTGGCCACGAGCTCAGCGCCGCGCTGCTGGGAGGAGAAGGTCAGCACGCTCCAGCCATCGAAGTCGACCAGCTCGGCCTGTTTGTCCGGCACTGTGAGGAAGTTGGCGTCCATCGAGAGCCGGACGGCATAGCGCTCGCAGTGCCAGGCCACGGCCTTTAGGGCCTCGAATCCGACTCCGGCGCCGGTCAGATAGACCTCGTCGACCGCCACCGCCTCGAGCTGGGCGGGCACCTCGTCGACATCGCAGCGCCCCACAATCAGAAGGCCCCACTCGGGGTGACTTGCGACAGCCTCGCGGAAGGGCGCCGCCTCGCCTTCAGCTCCGGCCAACAGCACGCGGTGCAGGTCGATGTCGGCAGCGCGCAGCCGGTGAAGGAACCACAGGTGCAGCCAGTGCGACAACACCAGGGCGGGCAGGCTGACCAGGGCAAAGCCCACAACCACGGTCCGAGACACAAAGGCCAGCCGCAGAACGAACAGTGTCGCCAGGGTCACAAGCAAGGCAACGGGCACCGAGGACATCATCTCGGACGCGATGCGGGTGGGGTCCTTGGCGCGCTGGGAGGAGTAGGCGCCGCGCGCAAACAGCACCGCCAGCCAGATCGGCACCACCACGATGACGATGGACAGGTGGATCTTGAGGCGGAACGGCTCGAAGGTGGACAGGTCGACAAAGGACCGCAGCCACACCACAGCGACCCACGCAGATGCGAGTGCGATCGCATCGCTGAAGGCGGCTCCAAACCGCAACCAGGCCAGTCTCCGTTGTCCCATCGAATTCCAGACTATCGCGCCAACACGATGCAGCGGCTACTCTCTTTGTGGCGGTACGGGGTGGAGTCTTCAAATGAGCACACAGATTGCGCTCAAGGTTCGCCTGCTAAGCGCCCTGGGAATCACTTCGACAGCGGCACTGCTCGCCTTGAGCACTGCCTGCCAAAACGGCGTCATTCCGGCTGTCGAGACCGACACCGACACTGATTCCGACACTGATACCGATACCGATACCGATACCGACTCGGACACCGACACCGACACCGACACCGATGTTGAGCCGACCTGCGATCCGTCCCTGACCGTGATCACCCAAGAAGCGTTCTATGCATCAGGGGACCCGGCCGCCCATTGGCTGGCCTGCATGGCCGCTCCCGACGACAGCAATGCCTGTCCCACCGCCGACGCGGTGAACAGCTGGCAGTTGCTCGCCGACATCACCTCAGACCTCTCCTTCTGCGGATTCGAGGCGTCGGTCGTGTGCGGGCCCGAGGCCACCATCCCCGATCGCTGCTGCTACGAAATCACTGACGTCTACGAGTGGTGTGAGGGACGTCCGTTCACTGTGCAAGGCACAGCACGGGTTGCGGCGCTGGCAGAGGACATCAGCTGGTGCGCAGACTTCGACGCTCTGAGCGGCCCGCTCGATGACGAACTGCGGCAACACATCGCCGCCGGCTGGGCTGCTGCCGGCCAAGACGAACATGGCTCGGTCGCCAGCTTTGCGCGCTTTGCCCTGCAGTTGATGGCGCTGGGCGCACCCGCTGACCTGATTGCCTCCGCCACCAGGGCCCAGGCCGATGAAATCACCCATGCCCGAGCGTGCTTTGGCATCGCCAGCGCCATCGGCGGACGGACCATCGGCCCGGGTCCGATCGACATCTCTGGTGCCATGACCGGCGCCGACGATCTGCGCTCGGTGGTCATCGCCACCATCCGTGAGGGCTGCATTGGCGAGACCGTGGCCGCCGCGATCGCCGCACACGGAGCTTCCACCTCCACGGTGCCCGAGATTGCTGGAGTCCTGTCGGCGATTGCCGATGACGAGACCCGCCACGCAGCAATGGCCTGGCGCTTCGTCAAGTGGGCCCTCGAGCAAGATGCCAGCTTGGCAAAGCCCATCGCCGCCGAACTTGCGATTGCCATGGCGTGGACACCAAGTGGCCTCGCCGACGCCGATGCCGATGTGTGCGCTCAGTACGGTCGGGTCGACCCCGCCACCCAGTCGCAGATCACCCGCGACGTGCTGCGCGAGGTCATCGGTCCCTGCGCAGTGGCACTGCTGGTCCCGTTTCAGGCGACGCGAGCGTCGGCCTAAAAGTCTAGCTTGAGGCACTTTGCGTCGCTGGTGTTCGACCTGTAGCCGGCGCAGGACTTGTGGCCCGAGCTGATGCACCACTCATAGATGAAGTCGCGCGTAGCCAAGTACTCGGGGCTGTCCTCTTTGAACATGCCCTCTTTTAGATCGAGTCTGGCAGCCAGTTCTGCGGCCTTTTCGGCTTCGATTCGGGCCTCCATGGCCTCGACTTCCGCCTTGGTGGGTCCGCCGCCGCCGCAGCCAACGTCCATCCGAGCACGATGGCCAGGGTCAATCGCCGCATCAAGGGTCCACACTCCACACTCGCGCAAATCCGTACATGTCGGGGTCTTCCAGCGGCGGCAGCGCTTCTTGGGGCAACAGCACCGCGCGAATCGCCCACAGGTCAGTGAAGACCCGGTAGCTGCGGGTCTTGTCGAGGTAGTCGACGCCGCTCGAACCACCGGTACCCACGCGTCGCCCGATGATGCGCTCGACAGCCCGCGCGTGGCGGTTGCGCCACAACAGCAGCTGCTCTTCCATCTCGACGACCACATCGAGCAGCGTTCGCGGCCAGGCCAGCAGCGGCAGGGTCCGGTAGCTCTCGATGAATAGCAGGGCCGCCCGTACGCGGCGGACTCGCTTGCGCTCCTCGTCCGTGGTGTCTTCCTTCAGGTCTTGAGCAAAGAGGAAGGCGCGAGATTGGGCAGCGCTGCCTTCAAAGCGTGCTTCGAGGCCAGCCCGACGTTCCTCGCCAAGTGCTGCCACCAGCTGACTTAGCATGTCGTCGTTCCGAGCGTTGGCGCGCTCGAGGTAGTCGTTGAGAAACGCGGTCACCGCCTCATCATCGGTGTCAGAGTCCCAGCGACTGCCCTGAATGGGTGTGCGGTAGAGCCACTCATTGAGCACCTGAAGAAGGCTCTTTTCACCCCGAGCCTTGTTGATCTCGGCCCAGGCCAACTTTGCCGCGTCGCTGGTGTGGGCACGCTCGCGGATGTGATCGAGGGGGTCGACATTGCCATAGCGAATGCGCTTGGACTCCTCGAGGCCCATCAAGATCTCCATCACCCGCATCTGGTGGCTCTGAAAGCCGCTGGACGGGGTCAGCTTGGTGCGAAAGCGCATGAAGTCCTGCGGCGTCAGCGTCTCCATCAACCGGAACTGCTCGACGGCGAGCTGCAGGGTGACATTGACTCGCCGCAGGTGGTGCACCACGTACGGAACCGCCTCTTCGGCCACCTTGGGAGTGTCGAACTCACGGACCGCCAATCGCAGCGAGCGGATGATGAGCTTGAACCACAGTTCATAGACCTGGTGCACCACGATGAAGTGGAGCTCGTCGGCGATGACATCGTCCTCGTCCGGACCCAGGCCATCTTGCAGACTCAGCAGGCTGTTGAGCTTGAGATAGTCCCAGTACGCAGGTGTCTTGGCCATGACGGCGCCTCCAGACCGCGACTCTCCGCGGCCGACCTCGTAACGTTATTCCGCCGTTCCGGAGGAACCCAGATGCCGACCGCGACGCTCGTTTCCAACGCCCCCGCAGGCACCGATCTCAGGTTGCTTACATTCGATCACGTGCCCGATGGCTACACGGTTCCAGGCCAGTTCGTGACCGCCGCTGTGGGCGACGGCAAACCCGCGTTCTTTGCCATCGCGAGCTCGCCGGGCCAGCCCGTGCAGTTCCTGATCAAGCGCTCTGGCGAGATGGCAGAGCGCTGCTGCTCCATGAAGAGCGGCGAGCCGATTGAGCTGTCGGACGTCATGGGCAAGGGCTTTCCAATGGCAGCCACAGAGGGCCGCGAGCTGACGATCTTGGTGAATGGCTCCGGCATCTCGGCAGCCCGACCGGTCATCCAGGCCGAGCTCGCTGGCGGACTCAAGCGTGCGGTCAACCTGATCTACGGCGTGATGACGCCTGGACATCGCGCGTTTCTGGCCGACCTCGAGGCGTGGGCAAACGCTGGCGTGTCGGTGCACACGGTCATCGATCCCGCAGGCTCCCCCGACTGGACGGGCCCCACCGGCTACGTCCAGGACTGGGCCAAGGCACACGGACTCATTCGCGCTGACGCCGCCGTGGTGCTTGTTGGGCTGCCCATCATGCTGGACCTTGCCAAGGCCATGTGCGCCGACGCAGGCATGCCTGACGACTGTGTGATCACGAACTTTTGATCAGTCGGCCGAAGCGCTTGTTCAAGTACGCGACGCACACGTCATAGTCGGCTTCGTTGTCCACGGGCCACGGGTATTTCCAGTCGCAGGCCTGCCCCAGCAGCATGTAGCCGCGCACTCGGGTGTACAGGCTGCGGTTGTGTTTGCGCAGCCATGTCTGCGCCTCGACCAGCCAAGCCCGCTGCTCGGCGAGCACCTCGTCCCTCAATGGCTCTGGCACATCGGCCAGCTCCCGTTCCCAGGCCTTGCCAGCCTCCAGCAAGTCCGCCCCAGTGAGCGTCCACAGCTGTTCGGTCATCAGCTGAAAGCTGTCGGCCTCTGGCTCTCCGATGGCCCTGCGAAGCTGGTCGGTCAGCGACATTGCGCGAGGATACCGCGGCACATGATAGGACGGGCACCATGCTGGTCCTGACACTCGCCCTGCTCGCTTGCAAGCCCGCCCCTCCGGACGTGTTCACCCCGGACGAGAACAGCGCCACCCACCCACATGCAGTTGGGCGCGTGGCCTACGACGGGCCACCAGACGGCACCGTCAAGAACATCATCCTCGTCATCGGCGACGGAATGGCCATTCCCGCCATCACCGCCGGTCTGACCGCCAACCGCAACCAGCTGTGGCTCGAGAGCTTCGAGGTCATCGGCCTGCAGAAGACTCAATCTGCAAACAACTGGGTCACAGACAGCTCTGCTGCGGCCACGGCCATGGCGACTGGGCACAAGACCAACAACGGCGCTGTGGGCGTCGACGCAAATGACGAGCCCGTCGACACGATCATCGAGCTGGCCGAGCGCCAAGGCTTGGCCACAGGTCTGGTGGTCACCTCCGAGATCACGCACGGCACGCCAGCCGGATTCAGCGCACACGTTCCCAGCCGACGCGACGAGTTCGCCATTGCCGATCAAATGGCCACGCAGGGCATCGACGTCATGATCGGCTCTGGCCGCATCGACTTCGACAAGCGACCCGATGGAAGAGACATCGTGGGTGAGCTCGAGAAGGATGGCTACACCATCGCCGCCGATCTGGCAGCCATCACCGCCACCAAGACCATGCCCATGGTCGGCTTCATCGCCGAAGACCAAGCCCCCTACCGAGTGGATGGCCGCGCCGAGACACTGCGCCTGGGCACAGAAAAGGCCATGGAGCTGCTGAGCTCCGACGACGCTGGCTTCTTCTTGCTCGTCGAGGGCAGCCAGATCGACTGGGGCGGCCACGAGAACAACCTCACGGCCACAGTCACAGAGACCCTGGACATGGACGAGACCCTTCAGAGCATCTTGCGATTCGCGCTGGCCACTGGCGACACGCTGGTGATCGTGACCGCAGACCACGAGACCGGGGGACTGACCCTGCACAAGGGGGACATGGAGGAAGGCACTCTGCAGGCAAAATGGGCGACGAGCGGCCACACCGGCCACATGGTGCCTGTGTTCGCTTGGGGGCCACAGGCACATCGTTTTGCGGGCATCTACGAGAACACCGACCTGTTCCATCGCATGGTCGCGGCGTACGGATGGAGCACAGAATCTGCGCAGGATGTGCACGAACGCCCACCCGAACGGGAGCTACCTCAGTAGACAGGAGGTGTTCTTGATTCTGTTCGCACTCGCCACGGCCCTCGCCGGAACACTGCCCGACGTGCAAGTCGGCGACATCGTCTTCCAAGAGTCGACCTCATCGCAGTCGGCGCAAATCCAGGCCGCAACCAACAGCCGCTACAGCCACGTCGCCATTGTCGTCTCAGTCGCAGGCCATCCGGTTGTTCTCGAGGCGGTTCAGCCCGTCAAGCTGACCCCACTGTCTGAATGGGTCGACCGCGGAGTCGACGATCACATCGCCGTCCGGCGGCCAGCAGTCCCGCTCACCGACGCCCAACGCGGTGCCATCGCAACCATGGGCCTGCCGTGGCTGGGTCGAAACTACGACGCCCGATTTCGCTGGGATGACGACCGCTTGTACTGCAGCGAGCTGGTCTACAAGCTCTATGAACAGGCCACCGGCATCGAAGTGGGCTCCAAGCGAGCGGTGGCGGAGTTCCACGTGGACTCCCCGAACATGCTGGCAGCGCTCGAAAAACGTGGAATTGCCCTGGACCAGCTGGTTGTGAGTCCAGCCGACATCCTGAACGACTCCGATCTGATCGAGGTGGCACCGCAGTGAGCAAACGGGGTCCAAACGGTCCAGATGTCCGCATTGCCCGCCCTGTTGTTCATGTTGCTGACGCCCGCGATGGCGGAGCCGATCGCCTGTCCACAAGCGGCCCCCCAGACCGCTCCTGTCGGCTCGCAGCGAGCCTTTGGCGACGACGGTGACCTGATCCTTCGCAAGACGCGACGCATGCTGTGCGAGTGGGATGAGAATGGCCGGCTGACCCGCGAACTTCACTGGAACCGCGACGGCCAAAAGCACGGCATCGAGACGACCAAACACAACGGCACGCTCGTCGCCGCAGGCCACTGGAATGCCGGCGTGCGCCAAGGACAGTGGCAGATCAAAGAGGACGATCTCACCTCGACCGGCCACTACACCGGCGGCGTCAAGAGTGGCGAGTGGTTCACCTACGACGGCACAGGCGAGCTTGCGCGCACGGAGTTGTGGCAAGCCGACACCCTTCGCCAGACCGCAACATGGCACGCGGGCGAGCTCGACAGTCTGCGAAGCTTCAGCCCTGATGGAGTGCTCAACGGGCCGTACTACGACGTCCGTGGACACCGAACCGACCTAGGGGCGATGACCAATGGACGGCGGTCCGGCGAGTGGCGCTTTCTGCACAGCGGCAAGCTGTACGAGCGCGGCGACTATGTCGACGGCCGAAAACACGGGCTGTGGATTCACATCAACGCGGACTGGCGGTTCGAGACCACCTTCAAGAACGGACTCGAGGAAGGCGCATTTCGCCGCTATGTCGGCGGCCTGCTTCAGGAAGAAGGCAGCTACCACCGGGGCCTGCAGCACGGGGCCTGGCTCACCAACTGGCCCGGCACAGAGATCCCCCGCTACCTGCTGAGCTTCGACCACGGACAACGTGAGGGACCCCACAGCTACTGGGACGAGCAAGGCCGGCTGACTCGCCGTGGCCTGCTGACCGACGGCAAGTGGATTGCGGAGTACGAACGGCCAGAATGAAAGAAGCCGGCTCTGGTGGCCGGCTTCGGAAGGGAGGTTCTGTCGGCAACGACAGAAGGATGCGGCTGGCACGGGCACTAGGACTTGAACCCAGGACCTGCTGATTTGGAATCAGCTGCTCTACCAGCTGAGCTATACCCGTGCAGCACCCGCGGGGTAACGATCCGAGGATCGCCGGTCAAGCGAATGCGATGAGTCCGGCCACCGCCGCAGCACCAAAGCAGTACCAAGCGAAGTAGTGGAGGTTGCCGTCCTTGACCAGCTTCACAAGCAGCGTGAGAGCGAAAAAGCCCACCACGAGCGAGCTGAAGCCGCCCACGAGCAAAGCACCGGGATCGAGGTCGAAGGTGTCGGCCTTTAGGGTCTCGTACAAGGCCCCGCCCGCAATCGCCGGCACGCTCATCAGGAAGCTGTATCGAGCTGCGAAATCCCGCTTGAGCCCGAGCATCAACGCCACGGCGATGGTCGTTCCCGACCGGGAGATGCCAGGAGTGATCGCAAAGCCCTGGGCCAGGCCAAGCAACAGCCCGTAGTGCAGAGGAATGTTCTGAAGGGTCAGCTCGCCGCTCGACAGACGCCGGGTCAGCAACAGAAGTCCACCCGTGACCGCAAACGAGATGGTGAGCGTCTCGGGACTCGAGAACAGCGCTTCAAAAAAGTCCTTGGCCCCCAAACCGATGATCGCCGTCGTAATGCTGGCAAGCACGACCAGCAGCGCCATGCGAACTCCGTCGCGCTGCATATACGCCGTCGACTCGCCATCGGCGGCGCTAGAGCCAGCGGAGCCTCCAAGGATGTCCCTGAACATCTGAGCAATCGTGTCTCTGTAGAACCAGAGCACCGGCACCAGCGTGCCGATGTGCAGCACAAGCACAAACAGGATGTCGTCGTTCTTGCCCGGGATGAACTGCTTGAACAGAACGAAGTGCCCCGATGACGAGACGGGCAAGAACTCAGTCAGCCCCTGAACCACTCCCAAAAACAGCGCACCACCGAGCACTGCAAGTTGAGTCTTGTCTTCGGGCTCCATCTATTCGCCGGCCTCGGGTTCGCTCGGATCCTCTTTGGGGGCGGGCTCGGCCGGGCGAAGGGCGCTCGGTTTTGGACCGTCCAGCTCTCCTGGAGGCGACGCGACCTTCACTTCGACCCCAGTCTCTGGCTCGGGTTCCGGCGGCCAGTCCGGCGCATCGGCCGGGCCGATTTTCTGCATCCAACGCATGATACGACGGGCGTCGTAGCGGTCGAAACTGGAGGCAAAGCCGGGCATCGGGCCCGCTCCGCGAAGAACCAACTGTGCGTAGTCCTCGCGATTGTCTTTGTTGAGCTGGCCTCTCAGGTCAGGGACCGGTGCCACCAGCGACTTCGTCGCTAGCCCGTTGCCCGCAGCCGTCGGTCCGTGACACTGGGTGCAGTGCCGACCGTAGAGCATCTCGCCGCGCTCGTCGTCGCTCATGCGCTGACTGGGCTTCTTGGCCAACGCCGCCTGAGCCCCCGCCAGCAGCGCCAGCGTCAACAACACCCACAGAGGATTTCGAGGGTTCAAGCCGCTCATCGATCCGGTGGCTCCAACGAGTGATTCATCAGGAGCCATCGTTAACCCACGGACTCATCAGAAACGACAGAACCCGGGTCCGAAAAATCGAACCCGGGCTCTTGAATGGCGGGATGGACGGGACTCGAACCCGCGGCCTCCGGCGTGACAGGCCGGCGTTATAACCAACTTAACTACCACCCCATACATATGCCTCGCCGGGAAAGTGGGCGGAACAGGATTCGAACCTGCAACCGTCGACGTGTAAAGCCGAAGCTCTCCCATTGAGCTATCCGCCCAATCGTTACCGACCGGACGCAGACCCTGTAATGCAGAAGCCCCGAGGCCGTCAAGACGCCCTCGGGGCTTTCGCAAAAGCCAGGCCCAAAAGGCCCGGCCAATGGGACTAGAAGCTAGTTGACTGCTTCTTTCATTGCCTTGCCAGGCTTGAACTTGACGCTGTTGGAAGCCGGAATCTGGATCGGCTTCTTGGTCTGCGGGTCACGACCCATGCGGGCAGCGCGGTGCGAGACCGAGAAGGTGCCGAAACCGACGAGCGTGACCTTCTGGCCACCGACCAGCGCGGCCTGGATGGCGCTGATGGTTGCCTTGAGGGCGCGCTCGGCCTCGACCTTCTTGAGGCCGGTTTCGCCAGCGATGGAGTTCACGAGATCAGCCTTGGTGACAGACTTAGCCATTGGTAATTTCCCCGTTTTCGGAAGTTGTTCTTCAGCGCTCGACAAACCAGTCCTCAGCAACCCTGATCAGGATGATCAGCTTTGGTCGCCTCGAACCGTCGAACCGCTGGGCCGCTCGGCCTGCGGGGAGTCTACAGCAATGTCTTGATCTGTCCCATATGAGGCGAAGATTTCCGCTGCTTGGGTGCCAGAGAGGGCTTCTTTGAGCACTCGATCCATGTGAGAAACACAAATGATTTCAAGGGCTTGGCGGATGTTCAACGGTACATCCTCCAGATCCTTCCGATTTTCTTCCGGAATGAGCACCCTGGTGATTCCGCCGCGGTGCGCGGCGAGCAATTTCTCTTTCAGGCCACCGATCTGGAGCACTCGACCCCGCAAAGAAATCTCTCCGGTCATCGCGGTATCGGACCGAACTGGAATACCGCTAAGCGCAGAAACCATTGCGGTGGCCATCGTGATGCCCGCACTTGGGCCGTCAGCACCGAACGGCAAGCCCGGGTAGTGAATGTGCACGTCGACCGTCTTGTGGAAGTCGGCTTCGATGTGCAGCGCGTCGGCCCGCGAACGGATGTACGTGCGCCCGGCCTCGGCCGACTCTTTAAGCATGTCGCCCAAGCGACCGGTCAAAATGAGCTCGCCCTTGCCCGGCACAGTCGCCACTTCGATGTTCAGCAGCTGACCTCCGACGGCACTCACCGACAGACCCTTGACCTGACCGATGGCATCGGAGTCCTCGCGACGACCCACACGGAACCGGGGCACCCCGAGTACCTTGGCTAGGTTGCGACTGGTGATCTTGACCGCGGTGTCGTCGCCGAAGCGAACCACTCGACGAGCCACCTTGCGGCACACCCGTGCCACCTGGCGCTCGAGCTCACGCACGCCGGACTCTTTGGTGTAGTTCCGAATGATGCTCAGCAGGGCAGCACCTGTGATCTGAACGTGCTTTTCGGTGACACCGTGCGCTTCGAACATCTTGGGAATGAGGTAGCGCCTCGCGATCGCGACCTTCTCGTGCTCGGTGTAGCCCGACAGCATGATGGTCTCGAGACGATCTTCGAGCGGTGCTGGAATGCCCTGCAGCGAGTTCGCCGTGCAGACGAAGGTCACGTTGGACAGGTCGTAGTCCAGGTCGAGGTAGTGATCGTTGAACGAGTCGTTCTGTTCGGGGTCGAGCACTTCGAGAAGCGCAGCGGTCGGGTCGCCTCGGAAATCCGCGCTCATCTTGTCGATTTCGTCGAGCAAGATGACCGGATCGACCTTGCCCGCACGCTTCATTGCATGCAGGAGCTTGCCTGGCATCGCCCCAATGTAGGTGCGTCGATGTCCACGAATCTCAGCCTCGTCGCGTACACCGCCAAGAGCGATGCGTACAAAGGGCCGTCCTGTCGCCCGAGCGATGGACTTGGCCAATGAGGTCTTGCCCACCCCTGGAGGACCGACGAGGCACAAAATAGGCCCGCGCATGCGCTCGACCAATGTGCTGACTGCCAGGTACTCGAGAATGCGCTCTTTGATCTCGCGAAGACCGTAGTGATCTTCGTTGAGAATGCCGGCAGCACCCTTCATGTTCGGTACGTCTTCGGACCGCTCGCTCCACGGAAGCGCCGTCACCCAGTCCAGGTAGTTGCGTACAACCGTCGCCTCGGCGCTCATCAGGTTCATCTGCGACAGCTTGCGCAGTTCCTTTTCGGCCCGCAGACGGGTGTGTTCGGGAAGGTCCTTCTGAGAAAGAGCCTCGGCGAGCTCCTCGAGCTCGTTCCGGCCGTCTTTGTCGCCCAGCTCTTTCTGGATGACCTTCATCTGTTCGTTCAGCCAGTACTCGCGCTGACTCGCCTCGCGCTCGCGCTTGACCCGTGTCTTGAGCTTCTTGGCGACCTGCAGGAACTCGATCTCGGCGAGCAACGCTTTGTAGATGCGCTCGAGGCGCTCCATCGCATCGACCGTCTCGAGCAGCTCTTGGCGCTCTTCGATCTTGAAGTTGAGCGGGGCCACCAGAGTGTCCGCCAGACGCTCGGGATCTTCGATGGCGTTGACCGTCATGAGCATCTCGGGCGGAACCGCCCGGTTGAGCTTGACGTACCGCTCGAAGGTGGTCTTTACGGTGCGGACGAGAGCGGCGAGGTCTGCGCTGACTTCGGTCTCGGGTGTGTACTCCTCGACCTCGACAGCAAAGAACTCGCCCTCGGTCTTCCAGCGCTTGACCTTGGCCCGGCGCAGGCCTTCGACCAACACCTTGGTGTTGCCGTCGGGAAGGTGCAGCGTCTGTTCAATGGTCGCGATCGTGCCGAAATCGTACAGGTCGTCTGGGCCGGGGTCCGTGCGTTCCCCCTCCCGCTGGGCGACGAGGAAGATCTCGGCCTTGCCCTTGTTCGCTTCGTTCACAGCTGCAACGGAGCGAGCTCGCCCCACGATGAGTGACATGGGCGTGTTCGGGAACACGACCACCCCTCGCAGCGGCAGCAACGGGTATGTGTTGTCGCCCTTCTGGCCACCGCCGAACAGCCCCATGCTCTATGCCCACTCTGCTTCGTTTTCGTAGACCAGGATCGGTTCGCGGGAGCCAGAGACGACTTCCTCGCTGATGATGCACTCCTTGACGTTGCTGCGCGACGGCAAGTCGTACATCACGTCGAGCATGATCTCTTCGAGGATGCCTCGAAGGCCACGGGCACCCGCCTTGCGCTCGATCGCACGCTGCGCAATCAGACCCAAAGAGCCGTCGGTGAAGCGCAGCTTGACGTCCTCCATCTCGAACAGCTTTTGGTACTGCTTGATGAGGGCGTTCTTGGGGCGAACCAGGATGTCCACCAGCGCCGCTTCATCGAGTTCGTCGAGGGTCGCGATGACCGGCACACGCCCGATGAACTCTGGAATCAAACCAAAGCGCATGAGGTCTTCGGCTTCGACTGCGGCCAGAAGCTCGTTCTTGGTGTACTGCTTTCGACCCGTGAGCGACTGCCCAAAGCCCAGGGCCTGTTGGCCCAAGCGTGCCTCGACAATGGCATCGAGGCCGACAAAGGCACCACCGCAGACAAACAGGATGTTGCTGGTGTCGATCTGCAGGAACTCTTGCTGTGGATGCTTTCGACCACCCTTGGGCGGGACGTTCGCGACCGTTCCCTCGATGATCTTGAGCAGGGCCTGCTGCACGCCCTCGCCCGACACATCACGGGTGATGGACGGGTTCTCGGACTTGCGGCTGATCTTGTCGATCTCGTCGACGTAGATGATGCCCTTCATCGTGCGCTCGACGTTGTATTCAGCAGCTTGGAACAGTCCCAAGATGATGTTCTCGACGTCTTCGCCGACGTAGCCGGCCTCGGTGAGGCTCGTCGCGTCGGCGATGGTGAACGGCACGTTCAGGAAGCGTGCAAGGGTCTGGGCCAGCAATGTCTTGCCAGTGCCCGTGGGCCCGATCAGCAGCACATTGGACTTCTGCAGCTCGACATCGTCGTGTCCGCTGCGGCTGTCAATGCGCTTGTAGTGGTTGTGTACCGCCACAGAGAGGATCTTCTTGGCCCGGGTCTGACCGACCACGTACTCGTGCAGGAATTCGTACAGCTCTTTGGGCTTAGGAACGAGGCCCCGAGTCGCGTAGTAGTCCTCGCGCTCGTATTCCTCGGTGATGATGTCGTTGCACAGCTCGACGCACTCGTCGCAGATGTACACCGACGGCCCAGCAATCAGCTTGCGAACTTCACGTTGAGCTTTGCCACAGAAACTGCAGCAAAGATCTTTGTTGCTGTCGCCGCCTTTCCTGCGTGCCGGCACTGCTACTTCGCCGCCGCTGCAGCAGCCGTGTTCGCGATGACTTCGTCGATGAGGCCGTATTCCTTGGCCTCGACTGCGGTCATGATGTTGTCGCGATCGGTGTCCGATGCAATGCGATCGAACGTCTGGCCGGTGTGGGTGGCCAGCGTGTCGTTGAGCGTCTTCTTCCAGCGCAGGATCTCTTTGGCGTGGATCTCGATGTCCGTCGCCTGACCCCTGAACCCGCCCAGAGGCTGGTGAATCAGAACGCGAGCATGGGGCAGCGCACGGCGCTTGCCTGGAGCACCTGCTGCCAAGAGCACCGCACCCATCGAAGCCGCTTGGCCGATGCAGATGGTGGCGACGTCGGAACCAATGAAGTGCATCGTGTCGTAGATCGCCATTCCAGCGGTGATCACACCGCCCGGGCTGTTGATGTACAGGTAGATGTCCTTTTCAGGGTCTTGGCTCTCGAGGAACAGCAGCTGTGCCACGACGGCGTTTGCCACGTCGTCGTTGATGGCGGTGCCCAAAAAGACGATGCGGTCCATGAGCAGGCGTGACCAGAGGTCCATGTGGCGCTCGCCACGGTGAGTCTGATCGATGACGCCAGGAATCGGGTAAGGCATTGACAATCTCCGTTGCAGCGCCTTCCGGCGGCGCGATTGTAGCGACTTAAGCGCGACGGCGGGGGGTGCAAGCACAAAAGATCCTTGCTGCCGACCGCTTCAGAGAAGCAATTCATCGGCAGGTGGACCTGTGCCTTTAGGCTGGCGCCCTATGTAGTCGAAAAACTGCCCTTGGATTGGACAGCGTGACTACATGCGCTCTTCGATGGCCTTGATCGCGCCGGCTCGCGCCTTGCCCGCGTTTTCGGCGGCCAGCAGCTCAGCGAGGTGGGCGTCTTGGTCACCGGAAGCCAACGCTTCCTTGAGTGCCTTGATGCTGCCCTTGAGCAGCTTGAGGTTGGCGCCACCGGCGTCCGCAGCATCTGGTTTGGCGGCTTTCTTGGCGGCGGCCTTCTTGGGTGCCGCTTTCTTTTCAGCTTTGGGCGCCTTGGCCTTGGCCTTGGCCTTGGCAGCCTTCTTAGGAGCGGCCGGCTTGGCCTCGCCGGGAGCGACGACATTGGCCTGGCCGAGCAGCCAATCGAGTGCCTTCTCTTCGAGCAGACGTCCGCGAAGCTCGTCGACGGCATCGTCCTTGACGAAGTAGCCCTTGATGGCTTCGACCGTCTGGCCGCGCTCATCGGCGAGTTCTTGGTACTTGGTCTCGAGATCGGACTCGTCGACGGACAGGTCTTCCTTGTTCGTGACGTAGTCCAGAATCAAGCCACCCTTGACAGCGAACTCCGCGCGAATGCGCAGGTCGGCCATCTGTGCCTCGTTGAAGCTGATGCTGCGTGGGTCCACGCCGCGGTACGCCTGCTGAAGCTTGAGCTCGTTGACCAACAGCTCGAGCTGCTGGTCGACCATGCCCGCCGGCACGTCGAAGGTGTTGGCGTCGATGAGGACCTGAAGAAGGTTGGCACGAGCCTGGTTGCGAGCCATGTCCTCGCGGCCCTTGGCGAGCTGGTCGGTGACTGCGGTGGTCAGGCCCTTGGCCCCACCTTCGTAGCCAAGTTCGTCGGCGATAGCATCGGTCAGCTCGGGCACTTCGTTGGCCTGAATGCTGATGACCTTTGCGGTGACCTTGAGGGTGCGCCCAGCGACGTTCTGTCCCTTGGCGTCCTCGGCGAAGGTGATCTCGCCAGTCTTTTTCTTGCCGGTCTTGAGGCCCTCGAGGAGATCCTCGACGCCGGGGTAGTAGGGGTCGGCTTCGGTCCGGATCATGGTGCCGGGCTCGGTGAAGACCTCTTCTTTGCCGTCCTTTCCGACGAGCTCACAAAGAACCATGTCGCCCTTTTGCACGCCACGGTCAGTGACTTCAACAAGGCGAGTCTGAGCCTCGAGGCGAGCGCGAACGCCAGCATCGATCTCTTCGGCGGTGACCTCAAAGGTCGGGTACTCGACGTCGAGTCCCTTGTAGCTGGTCAGCTCGACGGAAGGCCGCACGTCGATCGCGATGGTGAACGCAAACGGCTGGCCGCTCTTGATCTCGCCGCGATCTTCGACCGTGGGACGACCGACGGGGTCGAGGCCCTGGGTGGCGATCGCGTCGGTGTAGCCCTGCTGGATGAGGCTGCCCGAGACATCGTCACGGACATGGTCGCCGTAGCGCATCTCGAGCACCTTGCGAGGTGCCTTGCCCGGGCGAAATCCGCGGAGGCGGACCTTGCGCGAGAGCGATTTGTACGCCCGGTCGAGTTCCTCGCGCACCTGGGTGGCGGGAACCTCAACTTGAACCTTGCGACGGTACGAACCGTCTGCGACTACGTCAATTTTCATGTCAGCCTCGTGCGCGGGCGGGCATGCGAGAAGGGGGACTCGAACCCCCAAGGGTCGCCCCACTGGATCCTAAATCCAGCGCGTCTACCAGTTCCGCCATTCTCGCGTTTATCCCAGAAGGAACGCCCGGTATCGGGAAGAAGTTTTGAGCCCAGCAGGACTCGAACCTGCAACAAACGGATTAAGAGTCCGGTGCTCTACCAATTGAGCTATGGGCCCGTAAAAGAAAGGATTTCAAAGTGGGGTGCGTGAGGGGGTTCGAACCCCCGACCCTCGGTACCACAAACCGATGCTCTAACCAACTGAGCTACACGCACCGTGAACCGGCGCTGTATTACTCGATCCCGGGAGGCTGACAAGCCCCGATGAGACCGTCGCCATCAACTCTGCTGCTTATCGCGCTTTTGCTCGCACCCGCCTGCGGCCGTCGACGTGCACCAGCACCGTCTTCAGAGGAAAGGGCGACCATCGCTGAGATGCTCGAAGCGTTTGAGTCCTACTGGTTGGCTCCGGCGGTCATCGCCCCTCCAATGATCGACTTCAGCGAGCAACGGGTCGAACAAGGCGGCCTGGTGCTGAAGTTGAAGCCCATTCGACCCGAAGACGCGGAATGGAATCAATGGAAGGACGGCCAGCCACGGCTGTTCAACAACCGTTCCGCCTACATGTTCCAACTGCACATCGAGGGCGAAGGCCCCCTGCGCTGGATGCCAAAGAACACCAAACTCGAGCTGAACACCGAGGGGAATGCTCTGCCCGCCGCCGAATCTCCGGAGTCGCTGCTGCGCCCATTGCTCGCAGCGGCGCTGGACCAGGAGCGCTTCGTGCTCGACGGAGATCTCGTCGAACGAACCCGGGCCGCCGGCCCGTTCCGCGCCGAGTACATGCCGTTGGCGAGCCAAGACGGTCCGCTGGACGGGCTCATCGCGTTCCCCCTCGAGGACTCAGACGCGCATGTTGTCGGACTCAGAGTGACCATCGGCGTCAAGAGTGTGGACGGCCCGCAGCAGATCGCCGCCGTGTTCGACTAGTCCCGCGCCGGCAGCATGACCTCATCGAGACTTGGGCCCTCTCCCGCGTCTGGGCCGCTGTCCCAAAGCATGAGCACCAACAGCACCACGAGCGCACAGCCCGTCAGCACGACCATCGAGAACACCCACAGGAGGGGAAGCAGCAGTCGCAGCGGACTCGCCCCAGTCGGCGCCTCCGCAGTCCCCGTCGTCTCCCGGTCCCAGTCCTCGGTGACCTCAACATTGGCAGCTTCGGTCTGAGACGCAGGGTCGACGTCGCCGAGGTCGACAGTCTGCTGCGCTTGCTGTCGCTTCACCACATGTGGAGCCGGACCAATGTGGACCGGCATTGGCGGCCGCGACGGCTGGTCCTGAGCCGCCGGCGGCGTGTGATCCCCCACGACCGTAGGGGGTACTTCAGGCTCCGCAACCGTTGGCGCATTCTCGTTGGGCAGCGTCGAGAACAGGTCGACGCCTTCGGTGTCCTCGTCCGACAGATCGATCTTGCGAATCGCCTGGGTCGTGTCCGTGCCGGGACTTGCTACGGGCCTTGTTCCCGAGCCGGCATAGTCCGCGCGATGGCGGAGGTCGTCCACATTGGCAGCCGCCCACTCCATCAACGACGGCCCGCCAATCTCGATCGCTTCTTTTCGCAGACCCGCCGGAATGTTTGCCAAGGCCGGACGATCGCCGGGGTTCCAAGCCAACATGCCACGCAGCCAATCCCCAAACTTGTCCGTCACCACGGGGCCCGGACGCGCCATGGCGTTGATGAGCGCCCGCCGCACATAGGAGTCGTGGGAGGTCTCGTCTGTCACCAGTCCGGCGGCCTGTCCACCAACAAGCCACGCCAGCAACACCCCCAGGCGAAAGACCAACGCCGCTTCACCGGAGTTGCCCATCGGAGGCCGCATCGATGGCGCCCTAGGAAACGGAGAGGCGAAAGCGGCGATCTTCAATTGACCGCTGATCCCCAACAGCAGGTCCGACGGCTCGGGACCGTTGTGCTCATAGGCCTCGGCGCCCAGCACGCGAAACACCTCGGCCACCTGAGCGACGACCTCGACCCCCGCGCGCACCGACAACAACGGACCCGAGTCACCGACTGTGTGCCCTAGCGAGATCCCGGCAAAATAGCTGTGTACCCACACCACCCGATCTTGATGGCGTACGACATCTTCGAGCGTCAACACTCCTGCGTTGCGCCACCTGAGCGCCGCACTCGCGTCGGACAGGGCCCGTTTGAGTGCGTCCGGCTTGGCATCCTTGGGACCCAACAAGACGAGTGCCCGAACCCGCAATCCATCGGCGTGCACGAGGTGACCTTGTCGGGCGGCACCGTGCCAGGCTCGATGGGGCCCTGACAACTCGATTGAAGCTTGCGGCAACGACGCTCCGGCGTGGAATACGCGATACCCTTCCATCGTACCCGACACGACCCCTTGACTCAGCGGCAGCCGTGTCTCCATTTGGCCGCCTCACGGATCGGTTTTCATGGCCATCGAAGAAGAAGACATCGACACACCAGCGGCGAAGAAAGTACCCGCAAATATAAAGGGCCTTAGTGCGCCTCCAAAGGGCATTACACGCACCAAGGACCTGCTCAACTACTACCTGGCTGAGGTCCGGCGATACCCGCTGCTGACTCCAGAAGAAGAGAAAAAGTACGCGGTCGCCTACCACGAACATGGCGATCGCGAAGCAGCCGAGAAGCTTGTCACCAGCAATTTGCGGCTGGTCATCAAGATCGCGTTTCAGTACCACCGTCAGTGGGCGAACGTTCTCGACCTGATTCAGGAGGGGAACGTGGGGCTTGTGGAAGCCCTTTCCCGCTACGATCCGTACCGCGAGATTCGGTTCTCGAGCTACGCACAGTACTGGATCCGCGCCATGATCCTGCGGTTCTTGCTCGACAACTTCAGGCTCGTTCGACTGGGCTCGACCCGGGCCGGACGCAAGCTGTTCTTCCAGCTGCAAAAGCAGCGCGATCAGCTGATCAAAGAGGGGCTCAATCCCTCGGCGAAGCTGCTCGCAGAGCGCCTCGGGGTCAAAGAAAAGGACGTTCATGACGTCGACCAGCACATGCGCGCACCGGCCCTGTCATTTGACGCGCCGATGGGCGATGGCGATCCGGACGGCCGAACACTGGCCGAGATGGTCCCAGAGAAGAACCCGAACGCCCCAGACGAACAGGCCGCGCGAAGCGAGCTTGGCGGAATGGTGCGCGATCGCCTCAACGAATTCGCCTCAACGCTGCAAGACGAGCGCGAGAACTCCATCTGGTTCGGACGCATGGTCGCCCAAGATCCAATCAGCCTGTCTGCCCTCGGCGAACAGTACGGAGTCTCGAAAGAGCGCATTCGCCAAGTCGAAGCACGCATCAAGAAGCGTCTGAAGAGCTACCTCGAAAAAGAGCTGGGCGACGAAATCGACTTCGAGTTCGACGTTCCCGCCGAGTAGTCAGCCGCTCGTCAGTCGCAACGGTTGTCGAGACTCCGTCACCGGGGTCTCTTCAAGGTACTGGCCGAGCGCCTCGGAGAGCGGCAACAACCGCTCCAACAGCTCCATTTCCTCGGCTTCGGTCCGCAGCTGGGCAAAGAACGACTCCGCCATGACGGAGTTGTCGCCCACCTGAGTGCCGACACCGAGCGCCTCGAGCACATCCATCAGCCGGGCACCATTGAGGCCGCCGGCATGCCTGCGGCTGACCACCCACTCGCGTGACTCGCAGAAGCCGTCGAGGACTTCCATCAACGGGCCCAACCTCTTGCGGCTGCGCCACACCTCCCACGCGCCACTTCGGCGAGAAAGCTCAAAGCGATCGGGGCGATGACGGTGCAGCAACAGCACCGCGGCACATAGCGACGGCCACGGAGCATTCGTCAACAGTCGCACCCGCAATGAACGGGTGTCG